>JADZDJ010000181.1 GCA_020851115.1 Pirellulales bacterium | reverse complement strand
TGGCACAAGTGCGGTCGGTGGCCTGAAAATCACAAAACCACTGTCGGCAAGCGGTCAGCGCGGATTAGAAAAGTTCTAGGTTGCGCCCTAGCTTTTCGTACAGGACCACAGTCTTAGGACACTACCATTTTTTGGTTGTGGAGTCGATTGTAAGAAAATAAGAATAGCCCGTCGCTCTGCGATAAACATTTCGTCTCGAGGAGCGAGACGTCTACTATATTTGTCAGGGTTTTCCCGCAAATTCACTCCCATCATTCCGCCTCAACGGCAGGCTTTGGCGTCATCGGCGGCGAGCAACGAATCCCAAGAACAGAATTGCCATCAGCAAAGTGGTATTGCCGCGAATGCCCCGCCCAGGCAAGGCGTTCGGGTTTTAAAAACCGCTGTTGTTGGGGAATCGATCGGCCCGGAGACGATCCGTCAGGCGAAAAAACAGACAGACCAGCCTGAAAATCGAGTTTTTTAGTAATCGCGGCGTGCCGCAGCGCGCGTTCGGCAACGTTGTTGGCAGGCTCGATGCCTTCGTGGTCGACGAAAGCCCATCGCTAGTCGTGATGCTTGTAAAGCTCCTTGCACCTTTTGGCGATGCGAGAGTTCCCCGAGAAAGCACCGCGTAACATCCATGCGTTGACCACCGCGCGCACGGGAGCCATGCGACGCCAAAAAGTACCTCCAAGAGATCACTGCCGTTCGATTGTTCCGCCAATGCTGGAACATCGACGTTTCTCAATGCATCAGATCGTGCCTCCGCGCTTGACTTGGCCGTTGTGATGCGCTGGCGGCTCTGGTCGCGTAATACCGCGTTTGATAAATTGAGCAATTGCAATTTCCAGCGCGCTTTCCTCAAACGAATTGCCTATGGCTTTGTTTCCCGACACACTCATTTTGGGCGGCGGTATCATTGGCTTGTCGCTCGCCTACGAATTGGCCGGTCGCGGTCAGCAAGTGCGCGTCCTCGATCGCGGCCAAATAGGCCGTGAAGCCTCTTGGACAGGCGCAGGGATGCTTCCCGCGTGCAAATTTCGCACTCGGGCCGAGCCGCGCGACTGGCTTGGCGGATATAGTTCGCAACTTCATGCCGAGTGGGCCGAACGACTGCGTGAAGAAACCGGCATCGACAACGGCTATCGTCAATGCGGAGGTATCTACCTGGCCAGCGACCATGCGACAGCCAATGAATTACTTTCCACCTGCGATGGCTGGCGGCGCGAAGGTTTGAATGCAAAATGGCTGCATGCGTCCGATCTCGAAAAGGACGAGCCTGCGTTGGCCGGCGTCTATGATCGCTATCCGCTGACCGGGGCGGCTTTCGTCGCCGAGGAATCGCAGATTCGCAATCCACGCCATCTGCGGGCACTCGTTGCCGCCTGCCAGCGGCTTGGCGTGGAGGTTTCTCCCGGCGTAGAAGTTTTCGATTTTGAAACTGCTGGCCAACGAGTGGCAAAGGTTCGCACCAGTGCTGGAGACCTTGAATCGGGCAGCGTCGTCATCGCCGCCGGAGCCTGGTCCGCGGCGCTAGCGGCAAGATTGAACGTCCATTTGGACATCAAGCCCATTCGCGGACAAATCGCGCTGCTCGACTGCGGCCGTTCACCGCTGAAGCGCATCGTCATTCTTGGCTCTCACTATTTGGTTCCGCGCGACGATGGCCGCGTTCTTGTCGGCTCGACCCAAGAAGACGTCGGTTTCGAGAGAGGCGAAACGGTGGGCGCGCTGATCGAATTGATGACTTTTGCGACACGCCTATCGCCGGCGTTCAAGGCGGCAAAACTGGAACGCTCATGGCATGGCTTCCGCCCGGCTAGCGCCACCAATTGGCCCTACCTTGGCCGACTGCCAAATTTATCGAACGGCTACATCGCGGCCGGCCACCATCGCCAAGGCCTGTGGCTCTCGACGGGTACGGCGGTCATCATGAGTCGCCTTGTGCGAGGTGAAGCTACTGGAGTCGATCTATCTTCGTTTTCGCCGCCATGATGCCAAAGCACGTAATCTTGAACCACTCATAGGATAAGTTTGACGAGTTCCGGTCAGAGGCGACCGCTGATCGAATCGGCATACCGCAATTCTTTTTCGAACCTTTCGGATGTGTGGCATCGCCATGATGAAGGTCTGTGAGCTTGTTAAGCGGAGCGACAGCCGTTCGCCAATCGCCGGCCAAAACCTCATGATTGGTTGACGGATGCCAGTCGGCATGCACCAAATTGCTGGTTGGTCCGGCGACTCAAGCTCCCATGTCACGACCGGCAGTGCGATTCGATCCTCAACCCGCTTGTGACGCCACCTGACGGCGGACGACGCAGTATTTTCCGTCGGCATCGCGGACGGACGGGAAAAGTGTGAGCCAGCGACGATTGAAAATCGGACTGGTTTGAAAGCGCATCGTTGCCTAGGCTGTAGGGATGGGTACCATCGCTTGGAAAGCGCCCGATCGGCTGAATGCCGCTTCAACCGCAAGTCGGGCAGAGGCAACGCCACAGACTTGCCGGCGGCGCTTTTCTTGGTTGCAATCAACGCTGGCTCTCGGCTTATTGGGCAGCTTGCTAATGTTCGTCGCGATGCCGCCATGCGGTTTATGGCCGCTGGCTTGGATCGCGCCGTTGCCGTGGCTGTTGCTCGTTCGGGAGCCGGTATTGGCAGGAAAACATCCCTATCGATCTGTGTGGGTTGCCGGGTTTGCGTTTTGGCTTGCAGCAATTCACTGGTTGCGTCTGCCTCACCCGCTCACGAATTTGGGCTGGCTAGCGCTGGCATTTTACCTAGCGTTTTATGTGCCAACGTTTGTCTGGCTAGCGCGAGTGGCGGTGCATCGCTTGGGGATTTCCGTGGTCATCGCTGCGCCGGTGGTGTGGACCGGATTAGAGCTGACACGCGGCCATTTGCTATCGGGATTCACAATGGCGAGCCTCTCGCACACGCAAATTCATTGGTTGGCCGTCATTCAAGGTGCCGATGTGATTGGCGATTATGGAATCAGCGGGCTGATCATGTTTGCGGCTGCTTGTATTACACGAATGATGCCTTGGCGCGGCGAGAAACTGGCAATTTGGCCAATCTTGCCGCTGGTTATGGTGCTGGGAAGCGCGGTCGTCTATGGCCAATGGCGCATGTCTGGGGCAATGATGCGCCCGGGACCAACCGTGGCATTGATTCAAGGCTCGATCGATGCCGAGTGGAAGGCCGACAAGGATCGCCTTGACGCCATCAGTCGAGAGTATTTTCAACTGTCCGTGAAGGCGCTGAAAACTGAACCAATGCTCGATTTGCTCGTGTGGCCCGAGACCATGTATCGCGGCACCATCCAATGTTTTGACGATGACTTCAAACCAACTCAGCGATGGATAACATCGCCAAAAGAGTGGCAGAAGGCCAGCGCTCAAAACTTAATCGATTTGCAAGCGCAGTTCAGCAAAGCGTTGCCGCCACATAAAGGCGTAAAACTGCCGCCGCCTCTGTTGTTGGGAACCGATGCCGTCCACTTTTCTAACGAGAAACAAGACGGCGAACACTTCAACAGCGCACAGTTTGTTGACCGCAACGGAATCGCGATTGCTCGCTACGACAAAATGCACCCTGTGATGTTCGGCGAGTACATTCCACTGGCCGAATACATTCCTTTTCTTTACAAAATCACGCCACTGACAGGCGGGCTGACATCCGGCACGAAGGCCGTGTTTCAGCAACTAGGCGGCGTGCGATATGCGCCGAATATTTGCTACGAAACGGTCATTCCGCATCTCATCCGGCGGCAAGTGCTGCAACTGCAAGCACAAGGCGAGGAACCAGATGTGCTGGTGAACCTGACCAATGATGGCTGGTTTCGTGGCTCCAGTGAGTTAGACATGCATCTTGCCTGCGGCGTGTTCCGTGCGATCGAAATGCGAAAACCTCTGGTGATTGCAGCGAATACGGGTTTTTCCGCATCGATTGATGCCAACGGCCGGATTCTGCAACAAGGGGCTCGCCGGGCGGCCGACGTGCTGATTGCTAAGGTGCAAATCGATGGCCGGCACAGCGTGTATTTGCAATATGGCGATTGGTTTTCGGGAATTTGCTTATTTTGCTGCGTAGGGTTGGTAATAGTCGGCTGCATTTCCGCCCGCCGACCTAAATCGTCCGCTTCTTAAGCCCTGAACCCCGAACTCTTTGCCTAAAGCCCCGATTTTACCCCAAATCGATTGACACCCGGAATTGGCCGTAATTATACTAAGAAAGTCATTTCGGGAGCTTATCTCCTGTCACCACAGGAACTTTCGGCAAACGTCCAGCGCGGATTTGCATTGGCCGTCGGGTAGTTTTGGCTTGTCGGGCATCGGGATCGGTGCGTTCACGGAGGATGTCGTTCAGCGCCGGGTGCCGCGTGGCTGGGGTCATTTGTTTCGGGGATGCGTTTCCGAAGCGCGGAGAGGTGCAATGAATTACGTCGGCAAGATCTTTGTCGTTTTGATCGCCATTTTGAGCTTGGTGTTTGCGACGATGGCGGTGATGATTTACGCCAGTCATACGAATTACCGCGCGGAAATTCTGCGGACACCCGCAGAAGTCCGCGGCAACGAGCAAGTGGGCTGGAAGTATCAGTTGACACAGGCTCGCGAATTACAGGCGCGGCTGAACGAAGAAATCAGGCAGTTGTCGCTGCAATTCCAACAAGAGAAGGCCGCCAAGATTCAATCGCTGGCAAAGGCCGAAGCGACCATCAGCTTGCTAAGCGGCGAAAACCAGAATTACGAAAAAGAAAACACCGATCTTCGTTCCAATTTGACCAAAGCTTCGACCGACTTGAAGGCAACTCAAGACAACCTCTCCAAGGCCACTGACGAGGTAAAACAACTGCGCACTGATATTGCCGCGGCACATAATGAAACCGACAAGCAGATCAAGCGGGCCACCGAGCTAACCGACAAACTGACACAGGCCACTTTCCAATTGGAGCAGTTGACCGAGCGCAATCAACAGCTTGCTACCGATGTTGGCAAGGCGAAGCGCCTGCTGACAAAATTTGGCGCTACGCTCCAAGATCCGGAAATTGCCCAGAACATTCCTGTCGAGGGCAAGATCACGGAAGTTTCGCGCAGCCGCGTGCAGCTTTCGATCGGCGAGGACGACGGCGTTCGCAAAGGCCAAAATCTCGATATCTATCGCAGCGGGAAGTATGTCGGCCGTGTGCGGGTTGTCGAAAGTCGCCCAGACTCGGCAGTGGCCGCGATCGAAACCGAATTCCAACAATTTCCGATTCTGCGAGGGGACAATGTCACTAGCCGACTATAACGCCGAACCAGGCCGAGTAGCGGCTGTCCGCAAGCAGCCGCCAAATATGTACACCGGGATGTTGCTCGTGGCCGTTGTGGCACTGGCCATCGGGTGCCTGTTCTTGTTTTTGGAGCTGCAATCGTACGGTGGTAGCCCCAGCGTTTCGTCGGACGCGCGAGTTTCATCGGTGCCGCAAGCACCAAGTCCTGCGCCCGATTCTGGAGCGGGAGCGATGTTGAAGGGTTCGGAGTTCAGAGGGCAGGGTTCAGAAGCCGAATGGGCTTGGGCATAGCGGTATCGGCAACACGACACTGCATAACACGACCAGTACCAGGCGTCCAGTAATCTAGTCACTACTTTCCACATATTGTGAGCAAGGATGCTCCGGAATTTCTCTGCACTGCTGCGTCGCGATTTGGCCATCGATCTTGGCACGGCATCAACGCGCATCGCACTGCCCGGCGAAGGAGTCGTAGTCGATGAGCCGTCGGTCGTGGCTGTTTCGCGGTCGGCCAATCGTGCGATCTCTCGCAACGGAGTGGTCGGCCATCTTGCGAGGCAGATGCAAGGTCGCACTCCCGATTCGGTAAGCGTGGTTCGCCCGCTCAGTGCCGGCGTGATTGCCGACGTCGACTTGTGCGAGACGATGTTGCGGTACTTTTTGAACAAAGCCCGGCCAACGAGGTACGGGCTGCGGCCGCGAGTCTTAATCACGGCATCCGGCTGTTTAACCCAGGTTGAAAAGCAGGCGATTTATCGCAGCGCCCATCGAGCCGGCATGGGGCAAGTCATGCTGCTCGGCGTGGCTCACGCAGCGGCGCTCGGTGCTGGACTGCCAATTGCTGAGCCGGTGGCCGGAATGATCGTCGATATCGGCGCCGGCGCAACGGAAGTGGCGGTGTTCAGCATGGGCGATGTGGTGGCGCAGCGGACGATTCGCGTCGGCGGCGATCAAATGGACAGCGCAATCGTCGATTGGCTTCGGCGCAACCACGGATTGCGAATCGGCAATTCGACGGCCGAGGAATTGCGACAAGAGTTGGGCAGCGCGTCGACAATGCCTGAATCTTCATCTCGCCGATCGGTAGACGTTCGCGGCGTCGACATTGCCACCAGCCTACCGAAACGACTTCCGCTGACTCAGGCAGAAATCCGCGATGCGCTTGCCGATCCGCTCGAAGCGATTCTCGACAGCATCCGTGCCGTGCTCGACGGCTGCAGCCCCGATCTCGTGGCCGATTTAGTCGATCGCGGCGTCGTCCTTTGCGGTGGCGGTGCGCTGCTCGGCGGATTGGATCGATGGATTGAAGAGCGCACCGGCATCGCAGCGCAGGTGGCCCCCAATGCGCTGACAGCCGCCGCCGAAGGCGCACTCGTCTGCCTGGAATGCCTCGACGCTTGGCGAAATCTCGTGGAGATTGGCGATGGAGCGATCTGAGCGAAACGCTCGAAAGATGCTGACTGCGCCGGCGACTGCGCTGGCGGCAACGGTATTCGTCTCGGTTGTGCTTGCACGATTGCCCGAAGCGAAAACGCAACCATTGCGCAACGCTTGGCGAGAAACCTTGCGGCCCGGCGAACTAGTCTTGGCCGCCGGAAGGGATTGGCTGCTGGCGGCGCGCGACAAGGTACGCGATGCGGTTGCCAACAACTCTAACCCTTCGGCGCCGCGAATCGCCGCGTTATCCGAACGAGTTCGTCGCCTCGAATTGGATCTCCTCATCGAGCGTAACCGCCAGGCCCTATCGCCACCATTCAACTTACCTCAAGGCGATGTAACCTTGGCAGGACATGTCACCACCAATGAGGCAACGCCGCTGGTGGTTGCCCGTTCGGTTTCAGCACGAGTCTTGGGGCGTCAAGCGAAGGCATTTCTTGTTGACCGAGAAATCTTGGATCTCGGCAAATTAAAATCAGTTCAACCGAAGGCGCTCGTTGTTGATGCCGACGAGGCGATCGACCTGAGCCAGGTCGTCGATCGAGGGGCCGATGCAGGCATCAAACCCAATCGTTTGGTACTGTCGGGCCGACGCATTTGGGGCCGCATTGCCGCGGTCGGCCCGCATACGAGCACCCTGCAACGAACCAATGACGCCGGCTATCGCGATTTGGCGCAATTGGCGTCGCTGCAAAACGGCCGCCTGCAATTCTCCGCCCGCGGAATACTCGTCGGTACCGGACAGCAATATTGTAAATTGGAACAGGTAGAAACGACCGAGCCAGTCACTGTCGGCGACCTAGTTTTCACGGCTGATGACGGCGTACTTGATTCGCCGCTGCTTTACGGACGGGTGACGAAGCTCGAACGCAAGCCAGGAGCGGCTCATTGGGAAATTTGGGTCGAGCCAGCCGTCACTTCGAGCGCAGCACCGGCGCGGGTTGCGATTCTGCAATTCGAATTGAATCCAACCCGCCTATCTCCGTGAAGCGGGGAGCCAATAAGTATGCCTGTCCTATTTCTAATTCCCCTTGTGTATCTGGCCGCATTAGCCGACGTTTGGCTTTCGACACACTGGGAAATTCGCGGTATCGTGCCCGATTTGCTGGCACTGGTTGTATTTGCATGGCTGGCCGTCGCACGAGGCCGTTATGCGTTTGTCGTGACGGCGTTTGTGGGGTTGGTTGGCGACCTGAATTCATCAGCGCCACTGGGAATCGGCATGGCGGCGTTTGCACTCGTCGGCTACAGCATAATATTTTTTCGCCGCCATTTGCATCTGGACGGATCGATTTCCCAACTAGTCGTGATCTCCCTGGGTACGATGACCGCGTGTGGGCTGCAAGGTATTGGCCTTCGGCTCGCTGGCAGCATTGAAATTCCATTTACAGCGATTGTCGAGCATGCGGCACTCGTCGGTCTATATACGTCGGGGATCGCGATTCCCGTTCTGATGTTGGTGCGCTGGGTCACTCCGCAACGCAAGCCTACGCCTCTCGTGGCGCCGACGCCGTGAATTCTGCCTTTGGACTATCGCCGTCCACATTTCATGCCAGACAGCGCTGGCTGCTGGTTGCATTTACGACACTTTCGTTGACGATTTTCGGGAGGCTGATCGCGCTGGAAGTGCGCAATGGAGACGAATACCGCCACGTCGGTGCTGAGCCGATGATTCGCCAGCAGCAGATTCCGGCTATTCGCGGCCGGATTTTGGCTCGCGATGGCACGGTGCTGGCGACGGATGAGGGGACAATCTCCCTCGCGGTAAATTACCGCTGGTTGGAAGAGCCGGCTAATTCTCGCTGGTTGCGGCAAACGGCTCGCTCTCGATTGACCGCACGCGAGCGGAGCGACCCTCGGCGAGTTGTGACAGAGCAAGCGGTTGTGCTGCAACAACGGCAACAGCTCGCGAGACGCCTTATGAGCATCGGAGGCATCGATGCCTCTCAATGGCAGCGTCGTGTGGAGAGAATACAACTGCGAGTCCAGGCGATTGCCGACATCGTCAACGCAAGGCGAGCTAAATCGACAGAGCTGCAAGACTGGCGTGCAGAAGATTTCCGCGACGAGCAAAGTTCTTGGGTTCAAACCGTTGTCGGTACCGTCGCCGCTGCGTTGTTTAAGCTCGGCGATCCGCCGCCGGTCGTACCGATAACCGTCATTGAACAGGTTTCCGAGCACGTCGTACTCGAAGATTTGCCGTTGGAAGTCGCTGCTGAAATCGAACAAAGCCCACAACTTTTTCCGGGTGTGAAACTGATCAATTTGTATCGCAGGACATATCCGGCCGGTAGCCTAGCTGGGCAAACAGTAGGTATTGTTGGCGAGCCTGAGGAAGTCGATCGGCAATCGTCCGATACATCAGAGCCTGTATTCATTGGAAAATCCGGCATCGAGCGGCAATTTGAACATGAATTGCGCGCCAGGCCTGGTTTGATTGTTGATCAACTCGATCCGTTGGGTCGCCTCAAGGCGTCATCGCAGATTCGAGCGGCGGCGGCTGGCAACGATGTCATGCTCACGATTGATTCACGCGTTCAACGTGCAGCGGAGCAACTGCTCGACGAATCGCTGCGGCATCGCCTGCCGAGTGAAAATCAGCAACTCGACCGCTCGGCAGGTGGGGCCGCGGTCGTGCTCGATGTGCATTCTGGCGATGTGTTGGTTGCCGCAACTGCGCCACGATATGATCCCACTGTTTTTGCGCGGCGCGATTCAGCGCGCATTCGCAATTGTTTGAGTGACCCGGCTAAACCGATGCTCGATCGCACGATTCAAATGGCCTTACCGCCCGGATCGGTTTTCAAAATTGTCACTGCGGCGGCAATTCTTGACGCGGGCGTAAACCCGCACGCGGCCGTGGATTGTTTGGGTTACCTGCATCAACCCGACGCTCTACGCTGTGCGATTTATCGACGCACGGGAGTGGGCCACGGTCCCGTCAACTTGGCCGACGCACTAGCTCGAAGTTGCAACGTCTATTTCTTCCATCACGCCGAGCAGCTTGGAGCAACGAATTTACTCAATTGGGCTGAGCGGTTTGGCTTAGGACGCCGCAGCGGAATTCATCTAGCCGGCGAAGTGGCTGGAAATCTGCCAGACCTTTCCAGTGACACAAGCACCGCCGTCGATGTCCGGCCGATGTCCATTGGCCAAAGCACGATTACCACCACGCCGCTGCAGATGGCGTGCGTGGCGGCGGCAATCGCAAATGGCGGCCGGCGCGTAAACCCGAGGATTATTTCACAAGACAATGAGTTGATCACAGCAACGAAGATTGCTCCTCAGGAATCCGTGAAGGGGCTTAGCAGCGAAATCTTGGGCGCGATACGCAGCGGAATGCGCCAAGCGGTGGCCGATGAATACGGGACCGCCCACGCATCCGTGGATCGAGCGGAAATAGCCATCGCCGGAAAAACCGGCACGGCACAGAGCGGCGTAGACCGTCCTGATCACGCTTGGTTCGTCGGCTATGCGCCGGCAGAGAATCCACAGGTCGCCTTTGCCATTGCCTTGGAATATGCGGGCGATGGAGCAATAGCGGCGGGGCCAATTGCCAAACAATTAGTGGCGGAATTAGACGAACGCGGTTATTTTACAAATAGATTGTCGCGGCGTGCTAATCAAGCGATCGTTCCCTAGTGTCACCGTTTACAATTGGCTAGTGAACGAGAGGCTCGTTGATAAGGTTGAGGCGGCGAAAACACCAATCGCAGCCGCGTCCGCTTTGGAAGAGTCTACACCGTCGAAGCGCTCAAACGATGCCGTGCAGTGGCCGCCCAGGGGCTTTCGGGCGCTAATTCTAAGAATCGCTCCCAGTAGCGTTTGGCCTGGCTGCCGCGGCCGAGTTCGTCGAGGGTGCGAGCGAGGTGAAAGTAGGCGTCCGCGTATTCTTGATGTTGAGCGAGCGCGCCTTCGAAGGCGGCGACGGCAAGCTCGCAATCGCCCAGTTCCGCCAGGACGCAGCCCAGGTTGGCGCGGGCTTCGACATAGTCTTCATCGAGTTCGAGCGTCATGTAGTAGCGTTCGCGCGCGCCGACGGCATCGCCGAGACGATAGAGTAGCTCGGCCATTGCGAAACAGGCCGTCGCAGTTGGGCCAGCAGCAGCGCAATGCGTGCGATAGGCTTCCACCGCTGCTGCAAAGTTTCCTTCGTCTTCCAGATCGGCCGCCAGTGCGAGCATTTCTGCGGGCGAAATCGGCTGCTCGGCTGAGCGGAGCACTTCGGCAAGCGAAATGGTGTTTCGAGGCGTCGTCGTCGGGTCTGCAACAGCGTCAGATGCGATCGAATCGAAGTCAATAAACATTTGTCCGCCAGGAGCGACGAGGCCGTCTCCTTGGCGGAGCAGCAGGCGGTTGCCGCGCACGATGATCGAAAGTTGTGCCAACGGCCGATCAATGCTGGGGACATATTTTGCCAGTTCAGCAAGACGTCGTTCGATAACTTTTGGTGAAACTCCGGCGGCTAGCAATTCTGCTAGACGCCGGGCGGTGGCGACTTCTTGAAAATCGAAATACTGCAGCCGTCGCACTTCTCGCACTGGCTTAATCAGCCCGCGGCGATGCCAGCGCCGGACGACTGCGACCGGGACACTGACGAGTTCCGAGAGCATCGCGGGCGTATAGAGACGGCGAACGTCTTGCTCGTCTTCCACGAGGCCCAATCGCTGCCAGAATTGGCTTTCAGCGACGACTTCGCAGCGGCCGGCGTCGATGGCGGCTCTTGTGGCTGCGTCGAACAGATCGGTTCCG
>JADZDJ010000180.1 GCA_020851115.1 Pirellulales bacterium | reverse complement strand
TGCTTGATGGCGGACGTGCCGGTCGGGCTGCCGTAGCTGCTATTGTAGACCGTGGCCTGGCCGTAGGGCGTGTAGCCGTAGTGCTCCTGCACCGCGGCAGAGGCGGTGATCATTCCTGTGACGTTGAAGTTGGCATCGTGCAGCGCGAAGTAATACGTGCTGGTCGAGTTGTTATTGTAGTACCGCGCGGCCAGGGCATCGACGTAGTAGGGATGCCAGACCATTTCGTGCCACTCGACTCGCGTGTTGAGCGGCTGCAGATAGTTCTACACCCCGGCGAAAGTCAGCCGCGTCATCGCCCAAATCCTCGGTGTCCGCACATCAAAGACCTCCGCCAGCACCACGATGTACGATCCAACCTGCGGTTCCGGTTTTGCCAAGCTACTCGCTCAATCTGAACCTGATCGAACGGCTTTGGAAATTCGTGAAGGGGCACACGCTTCGCGGCCGGCACTACGCCAACTTCGCCAGCTTCCATGCTGCCATCGAGGACTGCCTCGCCGAAATCCTCACCACCCACCAAACGTCACTAGCTTCCCGAATGACCCTTCGCTTTCAGACCTTTGAAAATGTGGCACTCATGGCTGGATCGGGTATAGAAGCCGGCGTGGCACACCGATGTCCTCCACGTACAGTTGTCCCCGATATGCAGCACCGCTAGATGTGAAGAACCCTGGCTTGGGAGCAACAAACGTGCAGGTCGCGGTGGCACGAATCGTATGCTGGGCGGGTTGGCCTGTATCGCAGTTCAGTCCGCTGGGCAAATCGACGGCAAAGATCGGGACGCCAGCGGCATTCATGCGGTCGATGGCTTCGGCGTAGGGAGATCGTGGCTCGCCACTGGCCCCGGTGCCGAGCATTGCGTCAACCAGCCAAGCCGAGCCCAAGAGTTCGCGATCAAACCGCTCGAGATCAAGGGGCGCATCGAAGATCTGAATGGGCAGTTCGGCCTTTTCCAGAATTCGAAAATTAGTCGCCGCATCACCTCGGAGGTCGTTGGGATCGGCGAGCAGTAGCACTTTCACCGCGATGCCGCGAAAGTCGAGATGGCGAGCGATCACAAAACCGTCGCCGCCATTGTTGCCCTTGCCACAAACGATGGCAACTGGATCGTGCGCTCTATCATCTTCCTCCATGAGACGGTAGAGCAAAGTGGCCGCCCCGCGTCCGGCGTTTTCCATTAGTACGAGGCCCGACATGCCGTAGTCGGCAATTGCCTGGCGGTCGATTTCGCGAATCTGGTGGCTGGTCAGTGGGAGAGGCATGGGAGCATCGCTGGATGCTGGGTGGCCTTGAGCTGGGCCTGCACGACGACGTGGCGCGGAATGCGCCCGCTGTCGCATCGACTCGATGGCCTCTACGAGACCGGCGTTCGGCTCACCCAATCCGACTCATCGACACACGACGGATGCGCTCCTGAACCCTTCTCACAATCAAGCGTCGTCATTCTGCCGAAACACCGGGTGATTTTTTCAACGGACTGCCTCAAGCCAAATATCGGCGAGATTAGCGCCGATTTTTCCGAAACATTTCGTCCGGCATTTGCCGGTCGACCGCTCGGCCATATTCGTCGAGCGTACGCCTTTGGCCGACAGTGTGCCAGGGGGCGATGTCGGTTAATTCCGGCATGATTTCCAGCAATTGCTCGCAGAGCATTTGCAGGAGCCGCTTCAGCGATGGCGTTTCGGCCTTTTCACAAATCGCCGCCACCGTTTTCATCACCTTCACCATTCGGGCACGCTCGAGCACCGGCGGCGACAGCGGCGAATTGGAATCGACCAGCAACTCGGCGATCGGCACTTCTAGAATTCGCTGCCACTGATAAATGACGCTCAGCGGGAGATCCGCGGTGTCAGTTTCTTGCGCGCGAATGGTGGCAATGTCGCAATTCATGCGGCGTGCCATGTTGCGCGGCGAAATGCCTTGCTGCCGGCGCACTTCAGCCAACCGGTGCAGCGGCGATGAGACATGGTGCGCTGGCACCTGAGGTGAAGAAGATGTGGTTGCATCGGACGACGAAATCGGATCCCATTCCACGATGCTCATGGTAGCAACTCGCTCTTTGGAGGCAATCTCAATGTAGTTGACGAGCAAATGAAACGGCGCAGGGCCTTGCCGACGAGCGCTGTTCCGATTGGTTCCGTAATCCGCCCCAATGGTCGAAGTTGAGGCGCTAGAAAAACGCAAATAGAACGCCGTTTGAAGCGATCTATCTATCGTCCGGCCAACACACCACTTTCACCGCCACGAACGTCGCAGTGAAACTTGCCCAGAAGGTATCCACGCCGGCGAGATTCAGCGCAACCAACCTCCCAACCTGTGCCGCGTAGCTGAATGCACGCGACTGATTGCGATAATAATCCGCTGGCAATCAGTTCGCAATAGTTCCAGTGGCGGTAGCGCGGAATTTCAGGCCCAGCCGATTCCCATCCGGAAGCCAATCGACAAAGAGCGACTCTCTCCGCATACCGTTTTTGATCGATGGGGCTGATTTCGATTCGCTAGCCTGTAGCGCGAGCGGCCTCAATGAACGCCCCAGCCCCTTCCGCCAGCAAATCTTCTGCCACTTGGCGTCCAATTTGCACAGCATCGGCAGCATTTCCTAAATGCTCGCCAAATAAGCGTTTCGTACCGTTGCGGCTTAGTACACAGGCCGTCAGCTTGAGCCGGCCGTCGTCCTCAAGGCGTCCCCATGCTCCCACAGGCGCCAGGCAGCCGCCACGCAAGGTTGCCAACAGGGTGCGCTCTGCCAAAACGGCCTGGTGCGAAGCCAAATCATCGATTCGCGCGACGGCTTCGCGAGCGGCTGTATCGTGGGCGCGTGTTTCTAGCCCCAATGCGCCTTGGCCAACCGCCGGCAACATCTGATCGGGCGACAATACTTCGGTAATTCGGCCAGCCAGCCCCAACCGCTTTAGCCCTGCTTCCGCCAGAATGAGAGCATCGTATTGGCCATCGTCGAGTTTTCTGAGCCGAGAATCAACGTTGCCGCGGATATCCGAAAGCTGCAAGTCGGGCCGAATGTGTCTCAACTGGCTCATTCGCCGCAGGCTGCCTGTGCCGATCCGCGCCGCTTTGGGGAGTTGCTTGAGCGGGATGTTGTTGCGGCTGACCAAAACATCCATCGGCGACTCTCGCTCAGGAACGGCTGACAGGGCCAGTGCCTTGACCGGCTCGGTCGGGAGATCCTTCAGGCTGTGAACCGAAACATCGATCCGCCCGTCGAGCAACGCTTTTTGTAACTCTTTGGTGAAAACTCCCAGGGTGCCAATGGCTTCGATCGATGCGTGTGGTAGTTGGTCGCCGCGAGTGGCAATCTTCACCAATTCGCATTGCACACCTTGCGCGCGTAGCTGCTCAGCCACCCAGTTGGCTTGCCAGGAGGCCAACTCGCTGCCGCGCGTACCGATGCGAAGGATTGATGAATTCATCAAGGATGATTGTACCGCAAAAACGCGGAGAAGCAGGAGCGAATAACGAAGGACTCGATTCGACTGGCGAACGACGATCCAGCTTTCTTGACGCTACCGGATAGTGAGTGCGGGCAAGCCTGCTGAAAAGTCGGGATTTTCAGCAATGGTCGCGGCTCCGAATCGAGTCCGCGCGCTTCAGAAAGCGGTTGGGGTGGCCCCGTTTACTGACGGTCGCGGCTTGAAAATGCGTCAATCGTCCGGGGGCAGAGTGTAACCAATCTCAGCCCGCGAGCAATCCGCAACCGGCCGAAGAAGGGGGCCATTGGACTGGATCCGTGCAACCATTCGCCGAACACCAGTGGATACCTGCTGTCGAGCAACTGTTCACGGATTTCGATGCGCTACGCGGTCCCATTGATAGACCAATTTACGAGCGGTTCTGCGCAGCTTTCTGCGCACCGATTCCCACGCGTCGTTGGCTTGGTCGAACCGCAAGCTTTGTTGCCAGTGTTTTTTGCGTGCTGCTGCGCCGTCGGTCGAGTTCCGGATTGTCTCAAACCATGTGAAGAGGCGATCGGAATTCGCAAAGCGATTGATCCGATTGTCGTGAAACCAAGGCTGGCGCAGATAATGGAGATACTGCTCGTCGTTGCGATCGACCTCGATGATGTGGTCGATGGCCGCTTGCATGTTTGGCCAGTCGTGAAGATTGATGAAACTGTGCGGGTTGAAATCGAGGCCCACATCGGGATTGCCCCAATAGATCGGCAAGCTGCCAGCACGCATCGGATCGGCGATCTTTTCGGTCGTATAGCCCGATTGACTTTCGTTTTCAAATGCGATCGTGAATTTCGATTGGCGCAGCAGCACCAGCTTATCGGCGATTGGCCCGCCCAGATTGTTAAACAGCTTTCCGCCGGCATCGATCGGCTTGTATTTCGACAGCTCGCGAAAAAATCGGTTTCGAGTGGCGCAATAGGGATTGGAATACACGAAATTGCAAAACCGCGTTTTCTCGGCCAACAGGCGGCTGGGATCGAAATGGGTCGGCTTGATGAGAATGGCTGGGTCGAAATAGACCGCGTAGAGCGGCAGGCGAAAATGGCGCGGATCGTCGAGATGATCGAACGAGAGCGCAAAATCGCAATGCCGAAAGTCGGGCCGCCGATTTTCGCCGGTATAGAAAATTCGGATGCAGTCAAATTTGCGATGCTGGCGTCCAAAGCAAGAATAAATGACCATCTCGGGCCGTTCGCAAACCTCCACCTCGTATCGCTGGCTCAGCAGCCGGGTAAACCAGTTATTGGACGGATTAAATTTCGGCCAAAAATCGCAAAATGCCAGCTTGAGATGCGGTTTCATGGCGGGTTTGTATGGGTGTTGCCGAAGTGGCGTCAATGGCAGTTCGATAGAGGCCGTAGGCCGTGCGTCGCGCCGGTCGCCTGGCGACCTCAATGTCTCGCCCGATGCGCGACGAACAGACACCATTCGTGTCCGCAATCGCCCAATCGCCGCGGTCGGTACAAACTGTCGTTCTCCGGCCAGCGTAAAACCGCTAAACTGGCGCCCCCGCCATGCGAATACTGACCCGCTACGTGATGTTCGAACTGCTGAAGGTCTTCCTGGTTTCGGTTGCCGGGATGACGCTGCTGTTTATCTTAGTCGGCGTCTTTCGCGAGGCTTACAGCAATGGCTTGGGTGCCAAGCAGATTTTCATGCTGCTTCCCTACGTGCTGCCGGAGGCCCTTCAATTTGCCGTCCCCGCGACGACCCTCTTCGCGGCTTGCAGTGTTTTTGGCCGACTGGCATCGTCGAATGAAGTGGTGGCGGTCAAAGCCAGCGGCATTTCGCCGTTTGCGCTGCTATTGCCGGCCTGGGTGCTGGCATTCTTACTCAGTTTATGCGAAGTGTGGCTGAACGATTTGGCCGTTTCGTGGGGGCGCGACAGCATCACGCGTCTGGTGATCGAATCGGTCGAAGAAATCGCGTATAACCATTTGCAACAAACTCGCTCGTATAGCAGCGGGCAGTTTTCGATCATCGTTAATCGCGTGGAAGGCAAAAAGTTGATCGCGCCGCTCATCAAGTTTCAAAGCGGCGACGACGAATTGCCGACGACCATCGAATGTGAAGAAGCGACCATGCGATCCGACCTGGTCAATCGCACGCTGACCATCACTTGCGTGAATTCCTACGTGGAAATGGGAGAGGCGCGCACTTGGCTTCCTGGCGCGAAAGAGCGTGTCATCCCGCTGAACGAAGCCAGCCGAAAAGGCGGCGGCACGCGAAGCCCATCGAGCATCGCGCTGCGGGAGCTGCCCTCCGAAACGGCGCAGCAAGTCAAGCGCATCGACCAGCTTCGGCAACAAATGGCCGTCCAAGCGGCGTTTCAGATGATCGGCGGCGATTTTTCCACGCTGACCGGGCCAAGCTGGGACAGGCAGCGACAACGACTGAGCGATGCGCAGCATTGGCTACATCGACTGAAAATGGAGCCATATCGGCGCTGGGCGAACGGATTTACGTGCTTGTGCTTCGTGCTGGTCGGAGCGCCGTTTGCCATCTGGCTGCGAAATGCAGACTTCTTGACCAGCTTTTTTGCCTGCTTTTTCCCGATTCTTGCGATTTATTATCCGCTGATGGCGGTGGGAGTCGCCCAAGCGAAATCCGGAAGTTTTCCTTCGTGGGGAGTCTGGGGAGGCAACGTCATTCTGATCGTCATCGGTTACTTTCTCACCCGCCGTGTGTGGCGGTATTAGCTTGGGCGACCGAACGGTGGTTCGGCCTGCTAGACCTGCTAAAGCGCATGTCGCGGCTTTTTTATAAGGCTTGACGATAGCTGCTAGCGTCGCTGACGCAGCGCAGGCGGCGGGTCCAGAATTGGCTAGCGGCGTTGGTCTGGCTGAGGCGGTCGGCGACGAGGTGGAGCATCGGCTTGCCGCCGTCGGATCAGAATTTTTCCGTTCCCTTGACGCGGCGGTTGATCTGCTTGATCGTCGTCTCGACGGTGTTCGACGTGATCGGCAACACGCTGAACGCGGTTGCCTTGATGCACCAAATCCAAAGCTTTTTACCGTTGTTCTTGAGGCTGGTCTCGTCGCTGTCAAGTTGCTCTTGGTGCGGAATGGCGGCGACGAGTTCGTCGTAGCTCACCTCGAAGTCACCGGTGGGTGTTAGCCGCCATCGCTTCACGTCCTGGTCGTCGATCTCATCATCGATCGTTTCGTCCACGCGCTCGGGCGGCAACGGCTCACGCAAGTGCCGCTCATGTCCCGGTTGATCACCTGTTCGCGGATTCTT
>JADZDJ010000179.1 GCA_020851115.1 Pirellulales bacterium | reverse complement strand
CGGCGTTCGGCTCACCAAGTCCGCCTTCCGCCCCATCGCCGCACGCTTGACCCGCTCTTCCGCTCTGCCTAAATGGAGCGTCATCATTCAACCAAATACCGGGTAGTTCTTTTCCGGCCGGCTGCCTTACTGCGCGGATCGTCGGCCGAGACCGACTCAGGGCAATCGGGCATCGCTGCACGGAAGGACCACTCGCGGCGGTTCGATCGCATGAGCCGGTTGCGACAGTTCTGACAATTCCGCGAATTCGGGCAGACCGCGAACGCTGTCAAAACAGGGTTCCGCGCGAATGTCAAGCAAGCTGCCGCCGTGTTCAACCAGCTTGCTCAAACATCGCATTACTTTCTGGCGATGATCTGGGTACTGCCTTGCAAACTGGGCAAAGATTCGCGCCGCGTCGCGCTGGATCGGCCATTGGTCGGGAGCCAATTTCAACGCCGTTTCGATGTCTTGGACGATCGCTGGCAAGAGAGTGCGATCGCGGCCTACCAATGGAAGTCTTGCAAGCGCTCGATTGTGATATGCGACCGCAATTTGCGAATCGAGCGCTATCGCTTGGTTGAGGTTTTCGACCGCTTCCTTTGGCATTCCACGCAATAGATTGAAGTAGCCTAAATTGTTATACACCGCCGCATTCTTGAATCCTTTCTTGATCGATTCTTTGGACCAGCCGATCCCGCTGGGAACTTTTCCAAGATAGGCGCTGCAATACGCCAAAGCGGCACGAATCGCGCCGGAGTTCGACAAGGTCAACACCAATCGCAAATCGGCGTCGGCCGATAGATACTCTCCCCGTTGAAGATTGGCCATCGCCCGAGCAAACAGCAATTCCGCCCGCGAACCATCCGCTTCGATGGCCTTGGTCCAATATTCCGTCGCCCCTTTCCAATCGGCAAGCTCATAACATTCAAAACCAGCGCGAGACGCACGAACGTCCGTTGGCGGCCGGTTTGCGAGCCATGCGCCGGCTACCGCGACGGCCAAGACGGTTGCGAGCGAAATACTCCAAATCATCCATTTTCGCCGGCGCATCAAACGCCATAGTCGTGACACCGGACGTTGATAGCGCATGAGAGCCGCTTCCAATTCCGTCGCCGATTGCGGGCGATCGGCGGGATCGAACTCCAAGCACGAGGCCACGATTTCGCCGAGCGAGGGATCGACATCGGGATTTAGCTCCTCCAGTGGAACCGGCCCGCGTTTTTGCCGCTTCAACAATACCTCTGCATCTTCTCGTTCGTGGCCAAGCTCATCCACGTTGCCGAACGGCGTAGTTCCCGTCAGCAGCTCGTACAGAACCACGCCTAGCGAAAACAAATCGGAGCGTTGGTCGATGCCGCCGCGGCGGTCGGTGACTGCACCGAGCAATACAGATTTCACCTGCTCGGGCGACATATAGGGCACCGTTCCGCCCAGTTGAGCGCTGGACAGCTCGGTGTCCCACGACAGGTTGAAATCGAGCAACTTTGGCCGTCCATCGGGAGCCAAAAGTACGTTGGAAGGTTTCAAGTCGCGGTGTAAGACACCGCGAGAATGGGCATATTTCAGCGCATCCGCAAGTTGAGCCGCCAGCCAGACGACGGCATCGACGTACGATGCTCGGATGCGCCGTGCGACGTTTGGGCGTTCGACTTTTTCGACCGCCGAAATCGCGCGGTGCCGAGCCACCGAAAAAATTATATCTCCATTCTGCGGACGTCCTCCCCCGGTAAACCCCGCTTCGAGCAAATCGACGAGCGTGGCTTCTCCCTGATAGGGCATGCAAATCACGGCAAGTCCGGTTTCCGTGTCCTCCTTGACCGAATTCACCGGCACGATGCCTTCGTGCGTCAGCCGACCAAGAGTCATCGCCTCCGACGCCCCGGCGCGCGAAACCTTGAGCGTCACCGGCCGATAGCCCAACGACGGATCGTGTGCCACATAGACTCGAGCGAACGCTCCGCTGCCGATCTTACGCTCGATTTCAAACCCTGAGAAATCATCCCCTGGCTGCGGCCATTTCGTTTTCTCCTCCAGCGGTGTGAACTCGGGATGATGGTCGAGATACTCATGCACATCGAGCAGCCGTGTCAACGAACGCCGCAAGTCGGGAAACTTGTCGCAGAATCGACTGGGTGTCACCGATTCGCCGTGCTCTTTGCGCAAGCAGTATTCCTCGTAAGCCAAATCGAGCACGAGCGACTTCTGCTCCGCCAACTGAGGGTGAGCTTGCAAGAATGCCAGCGCATCGGGAGATGAGCCGCCGCGCCAGGTAGAAATCGCCTGGGTGACCAACAAGAAGGCTGTATGATTGTCCTTACAACCCAATTCTGAACCAACTTGTCGGCCCTGAGAATTCATGGAAGGCTCTTTGGAAGTCGCGCGAGGCGATGAATTGCGGCCACTGCAATATAGCGGTACCGCGACAGCGGTTTCAATCGAACGAGCTTCCCGGTGGCAAGATCGCTTAAATTAGACAGTTCGTTCCGCGAGATAAAAGTCGCTCGCGGAAGAAGCTGCCTACATTTCTTCTTGCCAACGATATCATGATCACCCCCTAAATGCCCTCTCGAATGGTTGGAATCATTGGTACACTAACGGGCAGGCCGTCGAACGTTTAGTGGCAGGGTTGAAGAACGGCGTCCGGCGGGTTACGGAAGATCGACGAATTTTCTTCCTCGGGTCGATTCCATCGGGGCCATCGGGGCGCCAAGACAAGATGATTCTTGACGCCCCTGCCTCGCGTTGCTAGACTCGCGGATTCGATTCTTTTGGCCAATCCAGGCGAGTAGGCCGCTCAATTTGTTAAGTTTCCGCAAGTTTCGGCTTGCTGTTTCCCCTCCCTATTCAACCAGAAATTGAACTACTATGGCGACCATTACCAAACGCCGTTCAAAATCTCCCACAAAAGCTGCCAAGTCTGCCACGAAGACCAGCATCAACGGCAAAGCGGATTCCGGGAAGCTGATTTACTATTTCAGCAAGAGCAAGACCGATGGCCGTGGCGACATGAAGGCCCTTTTGGGCGGAAAAGGGGCGAACTTGGCGGCCATGACGCGCATCGGCCTGCCCGTGCCGCCGGGGTTCACCATCACCACCGAGGTTTGCGTTCATTATTACAAAAGCGGCAAGAAATTTCCTCCGTCGCTGCAGGCGGATGTTAAGCAGGCCGTGGCTTGGCTCGAAAAGGAGACCGAGAAGAAATTTGGCGATCCAAAGAATCCGCTGCTCGTGTCGGTTCGCTCCGGCGCGCGCGATTCGATGCCTGGCATGATGGACACCATTTTGAATCTCGGGCTGAACGACAAGACCGTGGAAGGCCTGAAAGCAGCCACCAACAACGGCCGCTTCGCTTGGGATTCTTATCGCCGATTCGTGCAAATGTACGGCGACGTGGTCATGGGTGTGCAGAAGCGCCACGAGAACGAGCATGAGCCATTCGACGAAGTGATGGACGAGTTGAAACGCGAACTCGGCGTGCGCGAAGATACGCAACTCAACGAGGCCGACCTGCAAGAATTGGTAAAGCGCTTCAAATCGCTCATCAAGTCCCGCACCGGCAAAGAATTCCCCGCCGATCCGGCCGATCAATTGAGCGGCGCTATCGGCGCGGTGTTTGGCTCGTGGATGAACGAGCGGGCCATTCTCTATCGCCAGAAGTATCGCATTCCCGACGAGTGGGGTACAGCCGTCAACGTGCAAAGCATGGTGTTTGGAAACATGGGGAACGATTGCGGCACTGGCGTCGCCTTCACTCGCGACCCGGCGACAGGCGAAAACGTGTTCTACGGTGAATACCTCGTGAATGCCCAAGGGGAAGATGTGGTCGCCGGCGTCCGCACACCGAAGCACGTTTCGGAAATGCCTAAGGATCCGGAAATCGGCCCGGCTTACAAAGAGTTGGAAAAAGTCCGCAAGACGCTGGAGAAAAACTTCGGCGACGTGCAAGATTTTGAGTTTACGATTGAAAAGAAAAAGCTCTATATGCTGCAAACGCGCAACGGAAAGCGTACGGCGCTGGCTTATGTGAAAATCGCGCACGACATGGTCAAGGAGGGTTTAATGACGCCGCAGCACGCGATTCGCAGCGGCGATCCCGAAGCGCTCAATCAACTACTCCAGCCAATTTTTGATCGGCTAGACTACGAGCGGGCGAAAGACGAAGGGAAGCTCATGGCCGTGGGCTTGGCGGCCGGTCCTGGCGCGGCTGCGGGCAAAGTCGTCTTCAGCGCCACGAAAGCCGATGAATGGGCAAGAAAAGGTGAAAAGGTCATTCTTGCTCGAATTGAAACCAGCCCCGAAGACCTACGCGGCATGATCGCGTCCGAAGGAATTCTCACCGCCCGCGGCGGCGTATCGAGCCACGCCGCGCTGGTCGCGCGACAGATGGGCAAGGTGTGCGTTGCAGGCGCTGGCGATGTGCATATCGACTATGCCACGGGGACAATGACCTGTAAGGGGATCACGCTGCGAGAAGGCGATCCGATCAGTATCAACGGCTCAACCGGCGAAGTTTTCAACGGCAGCATCAAAACCGCGGATAGCGAGCTCAAGCAGGTTCTCGTGGCGAAGTCGATGAAACCCAGCGAGAGTAGCATCTTCAAATACTACAACTTCATCATGAAGTTGGCCGACAAATATCGCCGACTCGGCCTGCGGACGAACGCCGATCAGCCCGATCAGGTGCAAAACGCCGTGGCATTTGGTGCCGACGGCATCGGCCTGTGCCGTACCGAGCACATGTTTTTCGAGGGTGATCGCATCATTGCAGTGCGGCAAATGATTTTGTCGGAATCGCTGGCCGATCGGCAAAAGGCGCTCGCCAAGCTTCTCCCGCATCAACAGCACGACTTCGAAGGGATCTTCCGCGCCTTGGAGGGGCGTCCGGCGTGTATCCGCCTGCTCGATCCACCGCTGCACGAGTTCCTGCCGCAACACGACAACGCCAAGGGCCAACAGGAAGTGGCCCAGCAGCTTGGCGTTACCGTTGAGCAAGTGAAGAAGCGAGTCGAAGAATTGCACGAATTCAACCCGATGCTCGGCTTCCGCGGCTGCCGACTGGGAACCAAATTTCCCGAAATTACCGAGATGCAAGTGCGAGCCATCTTTCAGGCTGCCGCGGCAGTGATGAAAGAAGGCGTGAAAGTGCAACCCGAGATCATGGTTCCGCTTGTGGGCTTCAAGCGCGAACTCGATTTACAAGTGGAAATCACTCACCGCGTCGCCGCCGAAGTAAGCAAAGAAAGCGGCAAGAAGATCAAATACACGGTCGGCACAATGATCGAAGTTCCTCGCGGGGCGTTGACGGCTGACGAGATTGCCCAAACCGCCGAATTTTTCAGTTTTGGTACGAATGATCTAACACAAACCTGCCTCGGCATGAGCCGCGACGACAGCGGCTCATTCCTGCCGTCGTACCAAGAAAATGAAATCATCAAGACGAACCCATTTGCCTCGATCGACACCACTGGGGTTGGCCAATTGATGGAAATTGCCGTCACGAAAGGTCGGGCTACCCGCCCCGGCTTGAAGATGGGTATCTGCGGAGAACACGGCGGCGATCCTTCCTCGATCCACTTCTGCCATCAAGTTGGGCTGGATTATGTGAGTTGCTCGCCGTTCCGCGTGCCGATTGCTCGATTGGCAGCCGCGCAGGCGGCATTGGCAGCAAAATAGCTGTTTGTGATTTTCCTTTTCGTGGTCAAGAAATCACCTGCGTCGCGTCGAAGGCGGGCTTGCATGCTGCGCGAGCGGTTCAGTTCCGAGCCGCCGGGCCGCATCGTCTGAATTCCCGCTTTTTCGCCAGTTTTCAGCCGTTTCCCGCTGGGTTACGATATGGTTATGCCTGACGTGCATCAGGGGGCATTTACTCAAGGAATTGCGAATGATGAGCATTGCCGCAACCGAATCGAGATTTTTTCTCCGCGTGCGATTCGTGAGCTTCGTTGTGATGGTGGCGTGTTGTTCTGGTGGTTACATGATGGCGCAGGTCAAAACGGCGACTGAAAAGCGCGCAACCGAGGAAGTTGAAAAGGTCGACGAATCGCATTTTGGCTGGCCGCTGGTCCTCGATGAGAATTTTTCAGCGGGCAGTTCGCAGTGGCAGCCGACTGATCCGAGTGGCTGGAAGCTCTTTGACGTCGAAGGAGGCAAGGCGTTTGGGCTCTCGAATAAGTCGAGTAAATACAAACCCGAACATCGCAGTCCGGAGAATATCGCGATCCTATCGAACGTTGTCGTCAGCGATTGCGTGTTGGAAGCGAAAGTGCAAAGCACGGTTAAAGAGTATCCTCACCGCGATGTCGTCTTGGTGTTCGGCTATCAGAATCCACAGCGGTTTTACTACACGCATTTCGCGTCGCGAATGGATCCGCATGCAAATCAGATTTTTATCGTGAATGATGCCGAGCGGGTGAAAATTTCCGAAATATCTTCGGACGGAGTGAAATGGACCGACGATTGGCATCGGTTGAAAATTGTCCGCAAGATCGACGACGGCCTGATCGAAGCCTACTTCGACGACATGACGACGCCGATCATGACGGCCCACGACAAGACCTTTGCCTGGGGCCAGATCGGTATCGGCTCGTTTGACGACACGGCACGATATTCGGAGATAAAGCTGTGGGGGAATGTAGTGAAGCCGGCCGAGCCGTAATCGCTCCTTTCTATGCTCCGCGCGAGTACGCGGGAGATCGATGTTGGATGCCGGTAAATTCAATCCAGCATCTAGGAATCTAGCATCTGGTATCCTTGCACCTTGGAAGCGAACTTGCCGCACCCTTGCTGTGTCTGCTAAGTTGGCCCATTCTTGGCCGCGGCGGGGAACGGATTGCGTCCTTTGTACCGGCGCTCACTGCTCGGCCGCGCTTCGTGAAAATTTCACCTTCCCATGCTCAAGGTCAATCTGCCGGACGGAACTTCCAAAAATTATTCTGGGCACATGCGGGCCAAAGATGTGGCGGCCGACATCGGCCCAGGGCTTGCCAAGGCCGCAGTTGCCGCGGTGATCGACGGCAAGACCGTCGGCCTCGACACGCTGCTGCCGACAGATGGTGAAGTCGGTCTTCGCATTCTCACCAAGAAAGACGCGGCGGCGCTCGGCGTCATGAGGCATTCGTGCGCCCATGTGATGGCCCGCGCTGTGATGCGGCTGTTCGACGACGTGCAGTTGGCGTTCGGCCCTACCGTCGGCAGTGGGTTCTATTACGACATGTTGCTGCCGCGTTCGCTCACCGAGGACGATTTCCCAGCGATTGAAGCGGAAATGGCGAAGATCATCAAGGCCGATGAAGGTTTTGAGCGAATCGAAGAGCCACGCGACAAGTCCCTCAAATTGTGCGAAGAGCTGGGGCAGAAGTTCAAAGTCGAACATATTGGCGACGGCTTGAAAGATCACAAGAGCATGTCGTTCTATCGGCAGGGCGAATTCATCGACCTCTGTCGCGGGCCGCACGTGCCGAGCGCCGGCTACATCGGGGCGTTCAAGCTCACCAGCATCGCCGGCGCGTATTGGAAAGGAGACCAATCGCGCGAGCAGTTGCAACGGCTTTATGGAACCGCATGGTTCACTAAGGAAGATCTCGACAACTACTTGACAGCGCTCGAAGAAGCCAAGCGGCGCGACCATCGGGTGCTGGGCAAGCAGCTTGAGCTTTTCGCGACCAGTCCGCTCGTCGGCGCTGGGCTTGTGCTGTGGCTGCCGAAGGGAGCGATTGTTCGCAGCCAACTCGAAACCTTCGCTAAAGAAGAACTCATCAAACGCGGCTACGAACCAGTTTACACTCCGAATATCGGCAAGATTGACCTCTACAAAATCTCGGGGCACTTTCCGTACTATGCCGACAGCCAATTCAAGCCGATCATCATGTCGGAAGACGAGCAGTATTTGCTCAAGCCAATGAACTGCCCACATCACATCATGATCTATAAGAGCAAGCCGCGGAGCTATCGCGAACTGCCGTGCCGGCTGGCCGAGTTCGGCACCGTGTATCGCTACGAGCAATCCGGCGAGCTTGGCGGCATGACTCGCGTCCGCGGCTTCACTCAGGATGACGCCCACATATTTTGTATGGAAGACCAAGTGGCCGACGAAATCCGCGGCTGCATCGACTTTACTCAGACGGTGTTGAACGCGCTGGGCCTCACTGACTATCGAGTGCGGCTCGGCTTCCGCGACCCCGAGAGCGACAAATACGTCGGCAGCGCCGCAGCGTGGGACAAAGCCGAGGCGGCGATTCTGAACGTCGCGAAAACTTCCAACCTGCCGCACCTCACCGTCGAGCGCGGCGAAGCGGCGTTCTATGGGCCGAAAATCGACTTTGTGGTGCGCGATTGCCTGAGTCGCGATTGGCAGCTTGGCACGGTGCAAGTCGATTACAACTTGCCGAGCCAGGAACGCTTCGGCCTCGAATATATCGGCGCCGACAACCATCCGCATCAGCCCGTGATGATCCACCGCGCCCCACTCGGCTCGATGGAGCGCTTCGTCGGCGTGCTGATCGAGCACTTCGCCGGTGCATTTCCGCTGTGGCTCGCGCCGGAACAAGTCCGTGTACTGACGGTCAGCGAAAAGAGCGAGCAGTACGGCCGTCAGGTTGAGGTGCAGCTTAAATCAACCGGCTTACGCGTCAGTAGCGATTACCGCGCCGAAAAGCTCGGTGCCAAAGTCCGCGATGCACAACTCGAACTAATTCCCTATATGTTCGTCGTCGGCCCAAAAGACGCCGAAGCCGGAACCGTCTCGATCCGCGACCGCCTCGAAGGAGACAAGGGCGCGATTCCGCTGGCCGCGGCGATCGAAAAGTTGCAACAGGAAATTCGCACGAAGCAAGTTCGCGGCTTGAAGCCACCCCCACGGCTCGACGAGGGGGGCGGAGGTGGCGAAGAGTATTGAGCCATCGAGATTCGAATTGGCGGGTGGAACAGTTGCCAGCGGAATGACCCAATTGCCGAGTCTTCGTCAGAATTGGTCGGTGAAATATGTCAAAACCACGTTGGTCAACGATCCGATTGTGATCATTCAAGTGATGCGATCTGGCTTTTTTTAAAAAATTACCTCAATACGCGAACCACAGGCTTAGATCTCCGTACCAATAGAAAGAAATTGCTGGCCGACAGTGTTTGGGACGATTTTTTTCTCGTCCTGTTGACAGACTTCGGCCGATCATTACAATTTCGGGTCTGGGGATCAGCGACTGCTCAATGCAGTGCTGAATTTCCGGGCATTTTTGATGGCCGGCCCAATTTTTTGCCGGCTCCGAAGTGCGAGTTCTTCGGCTTCGGGATCGATCTTTGACAATTTAGTAGTTGACTTCTTTTGAGTTAACCAGCACAGGATTGTGACGGTTGCCAAAAGCCCGGTTCGCTTCGGCGGGCAGGTGCGATTGGCGGCCAAAACATACCATTGAACCTTTTAGGTTTAGGCTAATCACACTGGTGCCGTCGGCTTCGGCCGGTTGCATCGGTTAAGCAAAAACAATTGAAGGGTTTGATTCTGGCTCAGAATGAACGTTGGCGGCGTGGATTAGGCATGCAAGTCGAGCGGGAGTAGCAATACTCTAGCGGCGAAAGGGACAGTAATACGTAGATACGTACCCTCAGGACTGGGATAGCCACGGGAAACTGTGGGTAATACCAGATAACGTCTCCGGACCAAAGGTGTGAGTCCGCCTGAGGAGCGGTCTGCGTCCTATTAGCTAGTTGGCGGGGTAATGGCCCACCAAGGCAATGATGGGTAGCGGGTGTGAGAGCACGACCCGCGTCATTGGGACTGAGATACTGCCCAGACACCTACGGGTGGCTGCAGTCGAGGATCTTCGGCAATGGACGCAAGTCTGACCGAGCGACGCCGCGTGTGGGATGAAGGCTTTCGGGTTGTAAACCACTGTCAGTGGGGAGGAAATCTAGATGGGTACTCCCATCTAGTTGACCTATCCGCAGAGGAAGCAAGGGCTAAGTTCGTGCCAGCAGACGCTGTAAGACGAACCTTGCTAACGTTATTCGGAATTACTGGGCTTAAAGGGTGCGTAGGCTGTGCAGAAAGTTAGGT
>JADZDJ010000178.1 GCA_020851115.1 Pirellulales bacterium | reverse complement strand
GAGTTGAACTAGGGCCGTCGCCGCCGATGCTGTTTCGGTGGCGCGCCTTGACGGAGTCGAGCCAACGCAATTGGCCGGTCTGTACGTCGTAGCAGGTGACTAGTTCGCTCTCGCCGCGCTGTTCGAGCGTGAAGGCCGAGTCACCGACGACCGCAAACGCAGACCAGCCGGCGCCGATCGGCTGCTTCCACAGCAATTTCGGCGGTCGAGCGGACCAATCGACCGCCAGCTTCACATTCGGCACATAAGCGTCGCGATTGGAGCCTAGAAAACCGGGAAAATCGTACGGCGTGATTTCCAGGGTCGCGCGGTTCGCCTTGGCGGATAGCGAATTCTCCGCAAGCCGTTCGTCGGCCGTCTTGCTCCAGCGGAGCGAGAATTTCGGGCGCAAGTCGCTTGTCGTGCCGTCGATCCGCAGCAACGCGAACAACATAGCAATGATCGCCGTCGGCACCGCGATCGACCACCATTTGGCGCGGTGTGAAATCGGCGCAAGCCCGACGACCCAAGCGGCCATCGCAAGCAGAAATACACCAAACGAGATCGCCGAGAAAGCGTTGCTATAGCCGCGGTCGATGACCGTGAAGATTTGAAAGTAGGTCATCGCTCCCAGCGAGACGGCGACAATCAAACCGCCGATCAACCAGCGCATCCGTGCGGAAAACCAACTTCGATCGCCGCGCGGAAAAGGTACAATGTCGCTTGTCATCATGGATGACATTATAAGCGATGCTGATTATTTGAGGAGTCCATCCTGGTGCTGACTGCTTCAACGATCGATCGGTGGCTCTCTATCGAGCGGCGATTCGGCAGGAGAAGGTCGATCGGCGGCATCCGGCGCGGATGCGCAGGGCATTCCAATCCGTTCGACGATGAGCGGCGGCGCTGAAGTCGGTTCTGTACTGATGGTGATCGCGTCGGCAAGCATCTTCATGCTAGTTTCGGTTTTTTCCGGTGGAGCGAAGATACGAGCCATGGGTTGGCCGCGCTCGATACGATCGCCGAGGCGGATTAGCATTGCGAGGCCGACCGAGTGGTCGATTTTGTCACGGAGCTTCTTGCGGCCGCCCCCCATTTCGATGAGCGTCGAGCCGAGTTGCTCCGTATCGATGGCGCTGACGTAGCCGCCGTGGCGGGCTGCCATCAATGTGCTCGGCGCGTGCGGCGGCAGGGAGTCAAGATCACCACCTTGGGCAATGACCATCTCGCGAAATTTTTCGAGTGGTCGTCCCGACTCTAGCAGGCCGCGCAGACGGTCGGCAGCGATGCTGTGGGATTTTTCCAGGCCGGTTGAAACGAGCAATTCAGCCCCCAGCGCCAGGCACAATTCGACGACATCTTCTGGTCCTTCACCGCGAAGCACTTCGAGTGCTTCCTCGACTTCGACGACGTGGCCAGCAGCAACGCCGTGAGGCTGATTCATGTCGGTAAGCAGGGCTGTGGTGTGGACGCCCATTGTTGTGCCGATTTCGACCATCGCGTTTGCCAATTCGCGGGCGTCGTGCTGCTTTTTCATCAGCGCGCCGCTTCCCCATTTCACATCGAGCACAAGAGCGTCGAGGTTTTCGGCAAGTTTCTTGCTCATGATGCTGGCGCATATGAGCGGGATGCTGGAGACGGTACCGGTGACGTCGCGCAAAGCATAGAGCTTGCGGTCGGCGGGGACCAAATCGGCAGTGGCTCCGGTGATGACGCAGCCAACGCGATCGACGACGTCGTAAATTTCACCCGTCGAGAGGTTGGTGCGCAGGCCAGGTATGGATTCGAGTTTGTCGAGCGTACCGCCCGTCGTGCCAAGGCCGCGGCCAGATATCATCGGTACTTTGAGGCCGCAACAGGCGAGCATTGGCGCCAGCGGCAGCGAAATCTTATCGCCGACACCGCCGGTGGAGTGTTTATCGACTCGGGTGCCAAAGCCATCGGGCCATTCGAGCCTGGAGCCGGAATCGAGCATTGCTTCGATCAGAGCGGATCGCTCGGCGGCATCCATGCCGCGAAAATAAATGGCCATCGCCAATGCCGACATTTGGTAGTCGGCGACGTCGCTACGGACGAAGCCTTCGATGAAGGCGGCGATTTCTTCGGGCAAGAGCGCGCCGCCGTCTCGTTTTTTGGTGATGATGGCGACGGGGTTCATGGGATAGCTTGCAAGTTGCGCTCCAACGGGAATCCTTGCGAGCGAAGCCGACTTGAATCGCCCATTTGACTCGCGCTGTACCGTTGCGGCGGGGCGCGGGCAGAACAGTTAATACGCTGCACGGTACAGTTCGAGCAATTCCTCGGTCGCCACTTTACGCGGATTGAAGCCGCCCGTCCATTGCTTGGCGGCATCCACCGCCAGTGATTCAAGTCGGTCGAATGGAATGTCGAAGTCGCGCAGTTGACCGATCAGACCGGCCTGCGAGAGCAAGTCGGCGACAAAATCGGCCAGTCCGCAGTGGCCCGCATCGGGTGTGGGAAAGCCGTTGCTGCCAGCAGTGCATTCGAGTAGCTCGAAGTAGAGGCTGCCAACCTCTTCGCCGTTGAAGCGAATGACATGGGGCAACATCATGCCGACGGCTTGACCGTGGGCGAGGTTGAAATGGGACGTGAGTGGATTGGCCAGCGCATGGGCCGCGCCAAGCATGCTATTTTCGATCGCCAACCCCGCGAAGCACGCGCCGAGTTGCATGCCGCCGCGGGCGTTGAGATCGCTCGGATGTTGCAGCACGTGCCCGAAGTTGCCGCCTAGCAGCAGCCAAGCCTCGCGGCTGAAGGCCATTGATGCGGGATTGCGGCAAGTGCAGACGTAGCTTTCCAGGGCGTGGGCGATGGCGTCGATGCCCGTGAGAGCCGTCACGCGTGTTGGCTGAGTGAGCGTAAGCCGTGGATCGAGCAGCGCCACGCGGAAACTAGCCTTCTTGTCGCCGCAGGCCATTTTGACGTGCGTCTTGGCATCGCTAATCAGGGCGAAGGATTGCGTTTCGCTCCCCGTTCCGGCAGTGGTCGGAACCGCGATCATTGGCAGCATCGGCTTGGTTGCCTTGCCGATGCCCCAATAGTCTGGCATCTGGCCGCCGTTGGTGTAAAGAAAATTGACTCCCTTGGCGCAGTCCATCGAACTGCCGCCGCCCAGTCCAATGATGATTTCCGGCTCGAAACGTTTGGCCAATCGCAACCCAGCGGCGACGTGATCGGTGGTCGGATTTTCGCCGACGGCGTCGAAAAGTTGTGCTTCGATACCGGCGCGCTCGAGAGCCCTAATTCCCCGCAAAGTATGACCGGCTGAGACAATCCCTGGATCGCTGACCACCAGCGCCCGCCGCGCTCCAAGTTCGCCCGCCAATTCGCCCAGGGCCTCAATCTTGTCTGGCCCGAAGGCGATGCGCGTGCGGGGATGGAAATCGAATGGGGTCATGCAAGTTTTCTGAGGTCGCGAAACTTAGGCGATGGCCTCACGCGGAGCCGGAAAAATGATCTTCCAGTGGTCCCGTTCATGGCGCAGTTGCACCATCGCGTGAGTTTCTCATGGGGCGCGGCTATCCCGTCGCCAGTTCAGTTATTTTCTCACTTGGAACTTGAAACGCTCTTGCCCGGAACAGGAACTCGATGATACTTCCTTCGTGCGGTTGAAGCCAATCGAGCTTGGTGGTGGGAATCGGGCCGATGTTCAGGCGGTCGATATTGGTGGCGTCGATCAGTTCGCGCTGCCACAGAGGATGATTCGTGATCGCGGTGCCGACAAGCGTGTAGCCGATCGACTCCAGCATTTTCCCTTGTGGACACTTGACAACCGCGACAAACGGAAACATGAATTCTTTCTTCGCGGCAGCGACCGCAGGATGATCGCAGTGGATGACGGTTGGCCGCAGATACGCGCAGCGCTGCATTTCCACCAATCGCGGGCCGTATTTTTCGGTGACGTGCTGGATACCGCTTTCGCGCAGGTCGGCTTCGATGTTTTGCCACACCCCCTTCGCCTGCCCTGGAACCGTGAATGCGGCAAGTGCAGCAGCGGGATCTTCCGGTGGCTTCGGTTCAACCGGGCCGATGCGGTCGGCGATCGCCTGAGCAATTTCGCTCGTGTGGCGAGAGGCCCAGATGCCGGAGCAATTGATGCAGCCGCGACCGCTATTAATGAACACGCTTTCGACCATGATGTCGAGATATTTTTCCCAATCGTCAACGACGTCGTCGCCGAGCAGGATCTTGCTGAAGCCGGGACCGTGAACACTCACTTTTGGATTGCCCTTGTACCGTTCAACGGTCGCCGTGCCGCCAAAGATCATGCTGCGGTCGCAGGCGGCCAGCACGGCTGCGCCCGCATCGGCTCCGCCCGGATAAATCGCCATGGCTTCGGCCGGAATGCCCGCCTGCGTGAAGGCGGCCGTCATCCGGTAGGGCGTCCACGGCTCCTGCGGGCCGGGCTTGAGCACCAGTCCGACTTGCATCGGAATCACCGGCAGCCACAACGTATGAACGCCCGGTGAGTTCGATGGTAGCACGACGCCGATCGCCGGCGATTGACATTGATAGCTCACCACCACGCCGCGGCTTTCGACGCCGAAGCCGCGCGAGAGTATGTCCAATGGCAGCCCGCGCGTCAGCGCGTCGAGCATTTGATCCATGTGTGTCAGCACAAAATGGTTCTTGTGCATGTTCGCCTTGGCCATGTGTTCGGGCAATCCCGTTGTGGCCGACTGCTGGCGGGCAAATTCTTCGGGCGATTGCGTGCCGTTGCCCATCGGCAGCGTGGCGTTTAAATACAAATCGGCAGCCTTCTTGACACGCTCGATCAGCTCGTGCGGCTTGAAATCCAAGAGCGCCTTGCGAGCATTCTTCGCTTTGCTCATATCGCGCTGTAATAACGCACCATTCGCTTGGCTTACCGCCGCGATCGGCTCACCCGTGAGGAAGTGAACGACCTGATCTTTTTCAAGCGAATCGTAGGGCTTGCCCCAACGAAGAACTGGAATATTTAACACGCTTCATACTCCGCATGTTTATTTGGGTCTGCCAAAATTTGTGGGTGATTTATCTGTAACATAATCCAGCAACCACGAAATCACTGCATAAGGTCAGCTCCTGCACAGCGCGTTACCCACAAACTCTGCCGGAGAGGCTGTTTTAGAATGTCGGACAATCCGTCATGTGCAGACACTCATCAATAGACCCCCACCGTCGTCGCTTCCGCCAATTCGTGAAACGGCCGCACGCCGCTGACGCCGTCCCACGGATATTTTTCAAATGGAAGTTCGCGTTCCCCTTCGTCGCGCTCCAGAGAACCCGGGACGAAGAATTCTTGCGTGAGCGTCGTCAATTTGACGCGGCCGGTCTTGCCGTAGCCGACGACTTGGTTGTAATCGCTGAATTCGACGACTTCGACGACCGCTCGCGGCTGTGGGGCGTAGTAGCTGATCTTGTATCCGTCGGCGGCCGTAACCGGTTTGCTGGCCGCCAAGCCCATCAGGGTATTTCCGTAGGTTGGCGTCATGTAGACGCCGCTTTCTTCCGGCGGGCCGCCGAGGAATTCTTCGACGGCGAAACGGGTCCACTGTGGGGTAAACTCCGTGCCGCCACTGAAGATGCCGGTAATGCCTTCCTTCGGAATGCTGGAGCCTTGCTTTTCGAGTTCGAGCGCAAGCGCTTCGAGCAACTTCGGCGTCGTGAACATACATTTTATATCGTGGCCGGCCCGCAAGATCGTGATCGCTTGCTCGACACAGTGCTGCTTGTAGGCTTCGAGGTGTTCCATCCAGCCTTTCTTGATGAGCTTAATGACCCAGCGCGGATCGAGATCGATACAGAAACAAATGCCGCCACGGTGTTGTGCCAGATGTTCCACCGCCAATCGCAACCGCCGCGGACCCGAGGGACCAAGCATCAGCCAGTTCGCGCCCTTGGGAAAATACTTTTCCGGTAATGACTCGCTGAACAGCGAGTAGTCGGTGCGGAAGTCATCCATTGCAATCCGGCTCTTCGGAATACCAGTTGTTCCGCCGGTTTCGAACACATAGATTGGCTTGTCGGCTAACGCCTTGGGCACCCAGCGCCGCACGGGGCCGCCACGCAGCCATTCGTCCTGAAACTCGGGAAACTTCTTTAGATCGTCGAACGTTTTCACTTCCTTGAGTGGGTCGAATTTCAACTCGCCGGACTTTTCGAGCCAAAACGGGCAGCCGGTCGACGCGTGAAAATGCCACTGGACGGTTTCGTAAACGTGCGCGTCCAAACAATCACGGGCGGATTTGACGAGGGGGGCGATATCGGCGGGCATCATCAAAATCCTCTCGGTGGGCCATGCAACCAGGTTTTTGCGTTACCTGCAGCAGTTTTCAGCAATACCTGTCGCAGTCTCGGAGCGACTGCTCTACTGGCGCGGACATACTTCTATTGTGCCGTCACACGGGCGAGTTGACCACCGGGTCAATGCGGAGAATTGCCGCTAGGCAGAGGCCAGCCAAGCGCGAACTTTAAAGGATAGTTCATCAAGCCGACCGGTGTACACGTGGTTGGCCCCGACTACGGTGACCACGCGGATGGGCTGTGTCGGTGAAGCCGCGTCGATCACCGCTTGGGGTAAGTTGCGAAACGGCATTTCGCGTTCGACCTCGAGGCCGCCGAAAACAAATAGCGTGGGTACTTTGATCTGATCCATCTGGCGGAGAAAATTAAATTTTTCGTCCGGGCCGTATTTTTCGAGATAGCTGGCGGCGGACACCAGAAATGGCAGTGGAATCTTTACGTCGAGCAAAGAGTTCGGGTTCCCGGCGGCGAATTGAATTTCCGCGTTAGCATATTCCTTCAGAAACTCGTCTCGTTTTTCGGAAGCCATAAAATACGAATAGGATAATCGCGGTGGCGAGATCGCGATGAGACGCTTGATGAGCGGATGCGGCGCGTGGATTAACGAGTGAATCGCCTTGATTGCGCCCAGGCTGTGGCCAACCAATGCGACCGCTTGAAAGCCGCGCTCGGCCAGAAATTCGAGCCACGCGACAACGTCGTGCCGAGAGTCGCCTACCCGTTCAAATGCCGCCCCCAGTCGTTGCGGTCCTCGCAACGTGGTAGCCATGCTGACCGCGTCGTGGCCGCGCGTATTCGCCCGCAACACGGAAATGCCGTCGGCAAGCAGTTTTGGAGTCAAGCCCTCAAATACGCCGCCACCGTAGAAGTTGCCGCCAGTGCCGTGCAGGCACAGTGCAGCATCGACGGGTTGCCTGCGCGCGGCATCGGTTTGAATTGGCAATGCCATCGAACCGTCGAGACGCACTCCATCCGAGGTTCGTACTTGAACAAGCTCGACGAGAGGCACTAAATCAGGCACCGCAGCGCATTATTGAGCGATGGCCGGCGGCGGGCTGCCCAATTGAGAGAGCACTTGCAGCACGCCGTTCAAATGGGCCAAGCGTGGGCCGTAGCGATCGATGAACTCGTTGAGCATGTAATCGCCTTCGAGCAGCGATTCAGGATTGTCATTGACTTCGCTGGCGAGCGTCGCGAGAAACTCCGTCTGCACTTTTGCCAGCGCTTCGCTTGCGGCACGGCAATTTTTCGACAGCCGAGGATTGGCTTCCTTCCACGCGGCCAACTCTTGCATCCGTTGTCGTTGCACCGTGTTCACCTGCGAAATCAACTCTTCCATGAGTTCGTTCTGTCGATCCAGGGCATGAAGAATATCGCGCAACAGATTGCTTTGCTCAAGCCCCGCCGCCGCTGCTGGCGCCGGCAATTGCGCAGCATTGGGGGTAATATCAACTTGAGTGAACAGCGGAACGGGAGAGCGCAATTGCGGTGTCATCGTTGGTAATCCCTCAAAGTCACGGTTCATGAGAGAAGTTCGATTAGAAGTTCTAGTTTAACGTCAGAGATTGCCAATTGCTACTGCCCAAGTGGAAAATTCGTGATCGTTTCATGTTCGCAAATGGCCCAAGGTTGGCTGCGCAATCCTTGGTATGCGGCCATCATGCTAGCATCGCTGCCCTAAAGTTGCTTGGGCGACCGCCCGATGGAATGCAAGGCGAACGACAAACGTCAAGGCAATCCGGTCTGCGCAAGTCGCCACGCTTGTCAATTTGGGTCAACTGGAAAAACATTCATGGCAAGGCCACATGCCAATTCCGTCGCCATCGGATTTCTCACAGTCGTTGAACATCCGCCGCACGGCTTGTTCGGCGGCTATTTAGTGCTGAATGCCGCTGGCCGCCCTTTGGAGTTTCATTGCACCGCACCCATTCAGCCGAGCCGAGCACAGCAAATCTTATACGGCCCAACACTAGAGCCATTTCTTTATGGTGAGCAAATCGGCGCAACATTGGTTGGTAAATCGAGTCCGCCCCCCTGGGTAGTCTTGGTCGATCAGCCTGCGGCAATTTTTGTGCGGCAGCAGGTCGAGGTTCCCGCCGCTTTGGTTGTAAGGGAAGAAACCGCCGAGTTTCCCGTGCAGATGGCCGAATGGATTGAATTCTCGCTGGGCAGCAACCACTTGCTGCTGCCCGCGCGGCATTCTGCCGATCGGGAGACGATCGTCGAGCGTCTCGCGGCGATCGACGATCTGTTCGACCTTCGCGAGCCCTTCGTCCGCATCCGCGAAGCCATTGATGAAGCCCAGCGCACGACGGCGAAGGCGGCTTGATGTCTGGAATCTCGCATGGAAGCGAAATCGAATAACGCGCCGGCCGTTTCTTCGTGGCAAGTCGCTCCATCGAGTTTGAATACTCTGCGTTCAGCATTTGATGCGATCGCGCAACCATCCCTTGAGTCGATCGACTTTCGCGACAGCACTGCCATTGCTCTGCTGCCAAGTTGCGATTCTCTCCTTCTTACCGCTCCGCGGGCGCTCTCCTTCCCCATTCGTGCCGCAGCGCCCCGAGTTCAAACCTACCACTTCCGGCCGCCGGTCGAAGTGAAATTGAAAGGCGAACCGGTCCAACCAGCGCCGTCAAATAACGCGACCGGCCAGATCGCCTGCTCCACGGCGACGCGTCTCAAGCCACCCGAGGACATCATCAAGCTCGAAGACCGCTTGTGGTACGTGTTGCAGCCGTCGCTCGAGACGCTCATGGCGCGCGGTTCGCTCGATTTTCCCCATCACCCGTTTCCCTATCAGTTGCAAGGTGTGGCGTTTTTGTATCCGCGTGTTTCGGCGGTTCTGGCGGATGAGATGGGGCTTGGCAAAACGATGCAGGCAATCACGGCGGTACGAATGCTCTTGCACGCCGGCGAGATTCAAAGCGTGTTGCTGGTTTGCCCGAAGCCGCTGGTGACGAATTGGCAGCGGGAGTTTGCCCAATGGGCTCCAGAATTGCCCGTCGTGGCGATCGAGGGGGAGCCGAACCGGCGGGCCTGGCAATGGCGGCTGGCCGACGCTCCCGTCAAAATCGCGAATTATGAAGCGTTGTGCCGCGATGCGACTCTGGTCCTCGATGAGCAACTTCAATTCGATCTTGTGCTGCTCGACGAGTCGCAGCGAATCAAAAATCGCAACAGTACGACGAACCAGGTCGTTTGCTCGCTCGCTCGCCGCCGTAGTTGGGCGCTCACCGGAACGCCGGTCGAGAATTCACCCGAAGATTTGCTCGGGATCTTTGAATTCGTCTCGCCAGGGCACCTCCATGAGCATATGAAGCCGCGGGCCATGGGGCGTGCGGCGGCCGATTATGTGCTCCGCCGCACGAAAGACAAAGTCCTCGCCGATTTGCCGCCGAAGCTGTTTCGCGACGCGGAGTTGGAACTGACGAGCCAGCAGCGCGAAACCTATTCGCTGGCCGAAGACGAAGGCGTGCTACGGCTGACGGAACTGGGAGACAAGGCAACGATTCGGCATGTGTTCGAACTCGTGCTGCGACTGAAGCAAATTTGCAACTTCGATCCGGCGACGGGCGCAAGCGCCAAGCTCGAACGTCTGGCGGCCGACCTCGACGAAGTGGCCGCCAGCGGCCAAAAGGCGATCGTATTCAGCCAGTGGGTTTCGACCTTGGAACGGCTGCGCACGGAGCTAAGAGAATTTCGTCCGCTCGAATATCACGGCCAGATTCCGTCAAACCGCCGCGACGCGGTCATCGAACAATTCCGCGGCGATCGCAAGCATCATGTTATCCTGATGAGTTACGGCGCCGGCGGCGTTGGATTGAATTTGCAATTTTGCGGATACGTGTTTCTGTTCGACCGCTGGTGGAATCCGGCCGTCGAAGATCAGGCGATCAACCGTGCGCACCGCATCGGCGTCGCGGGGCCAGTGACCGTCACTCGGTTTCTCGCCTTGAGCACGATCGAAGAACGAATCGATCAGATCCTTGAGGAAAAGCGAGAGTTGTTCGACACGATCTTCTCCGATGCCGCGGTTCCGCGGACCTTGGGGCTGACCCAACAAGAAATCTTTGGCCTATTCAATTTGCGTTGCCCCCATGGAGCGATCGAGATCGACACCGTGCCCGAGTCGCCGGAGATCTCCGGCCTTCGGGCCGCCTGAGTAGCGTGCATGGCAGCTTTTGTAGGATTAGGCCGAGGCCGTGGGCAGTTTAGGGCGACGTGCGAAGGGGTTTCCGGAGCAGCGACGAAGATATTGACGGAGACGGTCGTCGTCGCAAACGGCCGCCGAGCGGACTTGCAGGATGGCCAATTCGCAGGGCGCAAATCGCAGCCGATTGCCCGATTGCCGGACCTCGCAGTTTCGGTGGTAAACGCTCCACAGGGCCATGACTGTGCTTTTCTTCCTTTTCTTCTCCAAAACGCTGGCGCGACGGCGACATGCGAGAGCGCTGGTGCGTCGCGGGACTCCTCGATGCCGAGAGCCGCTTCAACCGCATCCAAGGGCACAAGCACCTGCCGCAACTCCTCGACGCGCTCGAGCGAATCCAACAAACACCAACCCTTGACGCCAAACGCAAAATCGCCTGACAATCATCCTTAGGAGACCGATGCCTATTTCAACTGATCGCGAAACATCTTCCGGCGGAATATTGCCCTTGCGATTACGTCGAATTTATGGACTTCATGGCGTGCTCTTCCGCCAATCGCCGCGCTTTGGCCTGTTCCTGCACTTGGCGGAAAAGAGCGTTTGCCCGCTGTTCCTCGTCGCGACTGAATTCAGGAATGAATTCCAGCCGCTGTAAATTC
>JADZDJ010000177.1 GCA_020851115.1 Pirellulales bacterium | reverse complement strand
GAGCAACTTCAACTCCAAGATCTCGCGATCTTTCTCTCGAATGCGTCGATCCTTCCCGTCCATGGCCCGACAGTACCAAATCCACGAAAATGACGCATCGGCAATTTGAGACCGTGAACGGTTACAATTTGGACCACGACATTGACCCAGCGCCGAGGCAGCACGACGAAGCCCGAGACGTCGTCGCTGCGTTAGACAATCTCCAACTTCCAGCCGCAATTTTTCCGCGTCCATTCCACCAACTGTCCCGCGTAGCCGCCATCGGCCCAAACCTGTTCGAGGCGCGGCGTGTCGGCGGCTTGCGGCACACGAGCTTGGCTCCATCGCGATCTTGGATGGCGGCCGAGTAAACCACGACGACGATCAGCAGCCCCAGCGCATCGACCAGCAGATGCCGTTTGGTTCCGTTGATCTTCTTGCCGGCATCGTCGTCGCGCGTGCCCGCCGTGCGCGTGGCTTTAACCGGCTGGCTGTCGATGATCGCCGCGCTGGGCTCCGGGTCGCGCCCCTGGATTCTGATGGCTCTTCGCGGCGCATCGTGAACGCTTTGTCATATGCCACGGCGCGACCCATCGTGAAAGTAACCTCGTACGGTTCCTTCCGGCGGAAAATCATGCGGCAAGGCCCGCCAGCCGCAACCGTTTTTGCCAGATGCAGGATGCCGTTGACGACTTCGCGAATCGAGACGGTACGCGGGCGGCCGGCGTTTTGCCGAGGAGGCAGCAACGGTTCGATCAGCGGTTTGTCTGTCGCTGCTCGCCGGGGCCTTCGCGATGGCGCCGCACGTCAACGGCGGTCTGGTACTGGGATCACTGGTGGGCGCCGTCGCTTTCTTTGCACTTTCGCAGGGCGCGGTCATGTTCGTATTCATTTCGGAAGTCTTTCCGACCGCAGTTCGAGCCAAGGGCCAGGCAACAGGCACATTCGTTCATTGGGTCACGGCGGCGGCAGTAACCTGGACCTTTCCAGTCGTCGCGAAGCACTCGATCGCCATGGTATTTGGATTCTTCGCCGCAATGATGGTGCTGCAATTTTTGTTTGCCTGGCGCATGATGCCCGAAACAAAAAGCACTAGCCTGGAAGATATCGAAAAAACACTTTTGCCCCTTCATCGCCCAGAGTTGTAGTAGATTGTTTGGTTGAACAACCTTAAAATATCCATTGCTCAAGAAGTGTGTCGGCCAGAATGGGGCAGCTTTGGGGGGAGCAGGCCACTGCCTAATCCAGCGGATGCGGTGGCTGTGGTGGTAGCGTCGACGGGGGCGTGCTGACAGCCCGCAGCGGCATCATCGATCCCAGGCCGCAGATGACCGCTCCTGCGAACATGATTGGGCCGATCCCGGCCCAAATCACATTCAACAAGGTGTTCACGCCTTCGATCGATATTCCACGGTTGCTCACCATCGCGGTATGCATCAAATAGGGCTGCACGACGGGTGGCAGTACGAGGCTTGCCGCGAACAGCCAATACGAAGCCCGAAACAGTCCCCAACTTACAACGCTTTCCTTGCGCCAAAGCAGGGCGGCGAACATGCCGGCGATATAAATGGTGGAATGCCATCCGTTGGCTCCGCCGAGCAATGAAAATAACCGTTGAAACATCAAGGAATCGTTCATGTGCCCCTTTTTTTGTGGATGATGTCGGTCAAGTATCGCTACTAGTGAAGCGCGATCGAATCCATCGACTGCGAGCCTGCTTGGATCGGAAGACATCTGGTGGTGGACCAGGGCACAACTGCGACTGCTCAATGAAACTACAGCTTCCCCAATCGAATTGCAATGATTTTCCCATGAGGCAAACACCATCATGACATTTCCAAAAAGCCTATTTGCTCGGTTGTTGTTGGTCGCGGTGGGGCTCTCCAGCAACTGGCTGCCCAGCAGCGCGGCTGTCGCGCAAGGGCTAAAAACCAAGAACATCCTCTTCATCACCACCGATGGCTTGCGTTGGCAAGAAGTCTTCACCGGCGCCGAAAAAGCCCTGATCAATAAAGACGTCGGCGGGGTCCAGAATGTCAAAGCCACCGAAGCCAAGTATTGGCGCGATACTCCTGAAGAGCGCCGCAAAGCGCTGTTGCCGTTTGTGTGGACAAAAATCGCCAGCCAGGGGCAAATCTATGGCAATCGACTCGAAGGCAGCTCGTCGCAGATCACCAATGCGATGAAGTTTTCGTACCCCGGCTACAACGAAATCCTGACCGGCTATGCCGATCCGGCGATCACCAGCAACGATAAAAAACCCAACGAAAATGTGACGGTCCTGGAATGGTTGCACTGCAAGCCGGCGTTTGCGGGCAGCGTGGCCGCCTTTGCCGCATGGGACGTGATTCCTTGGATCATGAACCGGCCACGCTGCAAATTCCCAGTGATGAGCGGCTGGGAAGCGGTGCCGGACAAGGAACCGACCGCCAAACAAGAGATGCTCAATGAACTCATCGCCGACACGACCCGGCCGGTCGATGGAGAATTGCTAGATTCAATTCTGTTCCAAGCCGCGCGCGAACATGCCTTGCGGCATCGTCCACGGGTGTTGTATGTCGGCTTCGGCGAAACCGACCATTGGGGCCATGCCGGGCGCTATGATCATTTGCTGGCCTCGGCCCACGCCGTCGATCGTTACATTGCCCGATTGTGGGACCAGCTACAATCGATCGAACAATACCGCGACAAGACGACGCTCATCATCACCACCGACCACGGCCGCGGGTCGGGCCGCACCGACTGGAAAAATCACGGCCAAGCGATCGAGGGCGCCGAAGATATGTGGATGGCTTTCCTTGGCCCCGACACGCCCCCGCTGGGCGAGCGAAAAAACTGCGACCGCGTCACCCAAAGCCAAATCGCCGCGACGCTGGCCGCGTTCCTCGGCGAAGATTACCATCGCGACGTACCGCGATCGGGCGAGCCGATCCAAGAGGTGCTGCCGGCAGCGAAGTAGCGATTTCGATCAAAGCACCCAAGCAGGGATCGCGGGAGTCGCGGAGAAAGGGAAAATGGGAGTAAGAGCATCTCCGTGCCACACCTTCCCTTCCCCCGGGCTCCTCTCCGCGCTTGCTTTCGACCATTTGTAACGAACTTCTCACGCGCCAAAAGGGGTCGCAAGCTCTCGCGCTTGCCGATATAATCCAGGTCGATTTCGGTCGCGAGGAAGGAACTCGCGCAGGGATTTGTACTAACGACGGCGGATGGATGGGTATCGCATGAGTCAAATCGAGATTGAGCCTGCATTGGTTTCGGCTGCCTCGCGCAAGCCAAGTTTATCGGAGTTTTCTCCGCAAACGCTGTACGACAAGTGCCAGGCGATTGCCCGCAATCTCTGGTGGAGTTGGCATCCGGAAGTCGTCAATCTGTTCCGCGATCTCGACCCGATCCGCTGGCGCCAAGTGGATCACAACCCGATCGCGCTGCTGGCCGAGTTTACGCCAGAGCGGCTCGAAATGCGGGCCGCGGAGTTGGTGCTGTACAGCCGCATCAATCATGCCTACCGGCGACTGAAGGAGTACATCGGTCCGCGGACCACCTGGGGAACGACGCATGCCGGCGTGCTAGGCTCGAAGCCCGTCGCCTATTTTTCGGCCGAATTCGGCATTCATGAATCGGTGCCGATCTATTCCGGCGGCCTGGGCGTGCTGTCGGGCGACCACATCAAAAGCGCCAGCGGCTTGGGCGTGCCGCTGGTGGCCATCGGATTGTTTTACGATCAGGGTTATTTTAGACAGCATTTAGACATCGACGGCTATCAACAGGAAGAATATCTCGACACGAAGGTCGAAAACGTGCCGATGGAGCCGGCGCTGGGCAAAGACGGCCATCCGATTACGGTTCGCGTCGATACCCGCACCGGCCCATTATTTGCCAAAGTCTGGCTGATGCACGTCGGCCGCGTGGACTTATATTTGCTTGATTGCGACGTCGATGGAAACAAACCAGAGGAACGCGAACTGACCAGCCGGTTGTACGGAGGCGACTACCGCACGCGAATTCGCCAAGAGTTGATTCTGGGCATCGGCGGCGCGAAAGCGCTGCGGGCGCTGGGGATCTATCCCGGTGTGTATCATCTGAACGAAGGTCACAGCGTATTTGCAATTTTGGAAGCAATTCGCGAGCGAATGCACGACGACGGCCAAAACTTTGACGACGCGCTGCGCGAAGTGGCGCAGCATACCGTCTTCACCACGCATACTCCCGTGCCTGCCGGTCACGATCGATTCGATGGCGGCTTAATCGAAGAGCACCTTGGACCGACGCGCGACGCGCTGGGCATCTCATTGCAGCAACTAATGGGCCTGGGCCGCGTTGAGCCGCACAATGAAGGCGAAAGTTTCTGCATGACGGTGCTGGGATTGAAGCTTTCTCGCCGAGCCAACGCCGTCAGCGCGCTGCACGGTCACGTTTCGCGGCGCATGTGGGCGCATCTCTGGCCCTGGCGCGTCGAGGAAGAAATCCCCATCGGCCATATTACCAATGGCGTGCATATCCCTTCGTGGCTTGCCGGTCAAATGCAGCAACTATACGACCGGCTCTTTGTGGCCGATTGGATTCGTCGGATGGGCGAGCCGGAAATCTGGCAGGATTTATATCGTTGCGATCCGGGCGAGTTGTGGGAAACGCATTACGCCCTGAAGAATCTGCTGCTGCAATTCGTTCGCCGCCGCGTGAGCCGTCAATGCCGCCGCCGCGGCGAGAGCGACGAAGCGGTGGAAATGGCCCGCAATCTACTCGACCCGAACGTGTTGACGATCGGCTTCGCCCGTCGATTCGCCACCTACAAACGGGCCGACTTGCTGATGAGCGATCTCGATCGAATGGCCGCGCTAGTGAACGATCCACAGCGACCAATACAGATTATTTATGCCGGCAAAGCCCATCCTGCCGACGAGCCGGGCAAACGGCTGATCCGCAAAATTGCCAACCTGCGGCACGACCCGCGTTTCGCCGGCCGCATCGTGTTCGTCGAGGATTACGACATCAACGTCACTCGCCACTTGGTGCAAGGGGTCGATGTCTGGCTGAACAATCCGCGTCGTCCGCTCGAGGCCTCCGGAACCAGCGGCGAAAAGGCCGTTTTGAATGGCGGCCTGAACCTGTCGGTTCTCGACGGCTGGTGGGCCGAAGCGTACGACGGCAAAAATGGCTTCGCCATCGGCCACGGCACGACCCACGTCTCCGACGAGATTGGCGACCGCCGCGACGGCGAAGACCTGTTTCGCGTGCTCGAGCAAGAAGTCATCCCGCTGTTCTACGACCGCGACAGCGATGGTCTGCCGCGGCATTGGATTCAGCGAATGATCAACAGCATCAGTTCGCTCGCTTGGCGATTCAGCTCTCATCGCATGGTCGCCGACTACGTGAAGCACTGTTACGTTCCGGCGGCAGGCGGCTTGAGTTGCGACATGAATGTCCGTTAAACCTGCCGCCAGCGCTCGGCCATTCTTGAGATCGTCTGCGAGGTTCAGCGATGGTGTCCGCGGGCGACAATCCATGTGCTACGGCAGCAGCCGGACAGGGCGATGCCCAACCGGACTCGTACGAATCCAATCGCCCTGCCTGCCCGACCTGCGGTGCCCGGCTGATCGAAATTCGCAGCAAACTCGTCTGCTCAGAGTGCCACCAAATCTGCGAGACCTGTTGTGAAGGCGGGCGCTGGTAGCAAAACCGAGTTTCCTACCGGTTCCTGCGTGGTAGAATGGTGCGCATGAAACACCAACTCATCCCTCCGCCGGAACTTGCCCCGCCAAGTATCAAACACTTGTCTGTCGCTGCGAAGGTCTCGCGCTCTGGGGGCAAATGGTGGACGAAGGCGATCAAATGGTAATGGCCGGATTGCGGCGTAAACTCGGACCGGACGGCGACGTTCATGCGGCTTTCTTGGAATGGCTCGATCGACGCAACGAAGAACACGATCGCACGGTGGTTCGGATGCTGACTAAGATGCGCCGCCAGGAGAAAATGCATGGCCCGTGATGGGGTGGTCGAAACATTGCGTCACGGCTGGGTCGCACTCGAGCCACTCAGATTGCCAATGGCGGTCATCGGCGGCTTGGCGTTTCCGCTTGGAATCACGTGCGTTATACACGAGACGCGGATATTCTCATTGCCACCGACGAATCGAATGTCGATGCTGTGCTTAAAGCGATGATCGATGCGGGATTTCAGCCGAAAAAACTGCCGCCAATTTTGCAGATCGACGATCAACAACTCATTCAACTCAAGTTCGTACCGCCCGATGGAATTGCTCCGTTTCAACTGGATCTGTTTTTCGCCGGTTCCGAATACCAGAAAGCCGCACTATTGCGCGCCGCGACGCAACAAATCGCGACCCTCGATTACCCGGTCAAAGTGCTACGGCCCGACGACTTGATTCTGCTCAAGCTGTGCGCAGGTCGCATGATTGATCGCGCAGACGCGGCGATGCTCTTGCGCGAGAACCGTGAAGACATGGACTTCAACTACATGACGAAGTGGGTTAAGCACTTCAAACTACAGAAAGATTTCTCCGAAATTTGGGCCGAGGCTTTTCCTGACGAGCAGATTCCGGCCGAATTCTCTTCATCATTCAGTATCGCCATCGCGGATCAGCTTCCCACATACTTCGCATACACGCTGCGCGCTTCCGCGATCTCGCTCGTGCCGCCGATAATCGCCCGCCCGTCTGGGAACAGCGTCATGGTGTAATCGCCAATCGTCGCCCGCAGTAAATACTTGTTGCGGGTAATGCTTCCCACGGCGGATAACTTCTCGGCAACCGCGTCCAGCGAAATGGCTAGCCCGGCATGCTCCGCGCTCGGATTCAATTGCACCGAATTCCGCCCGCACAGCACTGCCGCTTGGCTGCCGCGCTGGCCCGTCAGCCAGGGAAAATCCTCGCCGCGGCAGGTCGCGCAGCCACTGCTCGATCGCAGCTTTTCAACGTTAAGCTGCCGAATGCGGTTATCCCATAAGTCGATGATGGTTAGGGCTTTGCTGACCACATCGTACTTGTTGGCGAGAATCTTGAGCGCTTCACAGGCCTGAATAGATGCGACCACATTCACGGCCGGTCCAAGGATGCCTGCCGTGTCGCAAGTCGGCGTCGAGCCAGGCGGCGGCGGTTCGGGCATGAGGCAACGAAAGCACGGCGGCTGATCGGGCAAAATCGTCAGCGTCTGCCCTTCCGCCCCGATGCACCCGCCATACACCCACGGCAGCTTCAGCTTGACCGCCGCCTCATTGATCAAAAACCGCGTTTCGAAATTATCCAGCCCATCGACAATCACATCGCAGCCAGCGGCCAGCGACAGGATATTGCCGGCCGAAACGTCCGCGACAACCGGCTCAATTTCAATTTCGCTGTTGATCTGCCGCAGCTTCTCCGCCGCCGCCACCGCTTTTGGCAGCGCCGCTGCAAGATCCGCCTCGTCGTACAGCACTTGGCGCTGCAAATTGTTGAGTTCCAGAAAATCGCGATCCACGATTCGCAGCTTCCCCACCCCAGCGCGCGCCAACGTATTCGCAATGACGCTCCCCAGCGCCCCGCAGCCGCACACCAGCGCCCGGCTCGCCAGCAAACGACGTTGCCCTTCTTCGCCCATCGGCGGATATCGCATCTGGCGGGCATAGCGGTCGAGTGATGTCATCGCTGAATTTCGAATTAAACTATGTATCCGGCGAAATCGCCGTAGCGAGCCAAGTCGCGCTGCAACCGATCGCACCCAGACCGTGCGGCCTCGATCTTCCTAGGTTCCAATTCTGGCCGATATGCGACCATTGGCAAGTTGCAACCGCGGGTTCGCTTCTCCATCTCCGAAAGCTCCCCAACTTCGACCACAGCGATTTGGGCCCAATCGGCAAGTCGAATCGACGCTTCAGCGCGAACGGCCTCGGCAAACATCAGATTTCGAGCTGCCTGAAGCGCCTGGGCGGGCAGTGCCGAGCCGCCGTCGACGATGGCCATGGCCACTGCGGGCCATTTGGCGAGGCGACCGATTTCCCTCGCGGTCGAATTTGTTCCACTCAGTTGAGCCAGTAGTAGCAATCCGCCGCGGCTGGCAATTTCGCAAAGCTCCTCGCCGGGTTCTGGGATCACCAGCGCGGTCCAAGTCTCGCGCAAGAACGCGGCATGCTCTTGAAACAGAGAATTGTAGTCTGAAATCCCCAATTTCAATCGCACCGCCCGCAACACAAACCGCTTCCCTTCAAAGTACAGCGATCGATCGCGCACTCCAAACCGCCGAATTCCTACGAATCGCTCGTGTTTGTCAATCGTGTCGCCGTCGCGTCGCAAATCGATCTGCATCCGATACAAAAATGGCAACTCCGGTGTCCAAAAACAAGGGTCGGGAACGGCAGACTCCAGCAACAACCGATTTCCTTCGCTGCGATCCAGCATCGGCACTCGCGCCGGCAGCGTCTGGGAAAAAGCACATTCGGGACCAATAACGCGGCCAGCAATGCGGCAGCCCATCGCGGCTTCATCTGCCGACAAATCCAGCCGTGCATAGATTCTTGCCTCCGCCGGTGACGCCGCGCCTAGAAATACGTCGAGCCGGTTACTCCAGGGAGAGGCCGGAAAGCGGAAGTCGGAATCATCAGCAGCCTGTGCCATCGTTCAAAGGGCCTCTCTTCGTGTCTTGAAAATTGGTCCGAAAAAACTTCCCGATCCTTCTGGTGCGCAGGCCTCCCGCCCTCCAGGCACGGCCTCGATCGCAGTCCTCCTCGCCGACTACCGACGGTCTCTTGCCGACTGCCCTCAAAATCCCACCCTCAGGTCTCTTGACACGATCTGGAACGCCTGTATACTACGCTTATGAAGTGTACAATTGGACAATTATTCGAGAGTGTCACCGAACAAAGCCGTCGGCAATGGTACATTTGCGCCTGAATCCGGAGCCTTCCCCACGGACCACCCCCTTATTTTCCATCGACCCTCGCCACGCCTCGAACGTCAAAAACAATCGTAAATTCCCGATCCATTTCGCGGTCGCTTCCCGTTTTTTTGCGAACCCCCCCGGAAATGAACCGGACATTTGCCCTCCCGGAAACTGCATGGCGCTCGGGAAAAACTACACTTTTCCCACTCCTTCAATTCCACTGCAAAAATTTTTTTCGAAATCGCACGATGACGCCAAACGCAAATTCTCCGCGAAACACCGACAGGAGAACGAAAAACACCGCTTCCGCCACACACCATTCATCATCCAAAGTTGCGCTCCGCAAGGCTCCCGACTCTGCGCAGGGCATGCGGACGAAAGCAGGAGGATGTTTGTGACCAGTACGGTAATCACGATCTCCCGTTCCCCATTACGCCGACGCTTCCTGGGCCCCCTGGGCCAGCGCCTTTGCCAACAATCTACCCGTCACCGACGCTTTGCTATTTGCAATCAACTCCGGCGATCCCTGCGCGACAATTCTGCCTCCTTCATCGGCCGCCCCTGGTCCCAGGTCGATGATCCAATCCGCCGCTTTCATCATCTGCATGTTGTGTTCAACGACAATCAGCGAATGCCCCACGGCCAACAACGCATCGAAGCAATCGATGAGTTGCACCACGTCGGCGAAGTGCAGCCCAGTGGTCGGCTCATCCAAAATAAACAGCGACCGATTTCGCTTCGCCGCCGACATGTAACCTGCCAATTTCAGTCGCTGCGCCTCGCCGCCCGAAAGCGTATTCGCCCCTTGGCCAAGCCGCAAATAATCAAGCCCCACGTCGATCAGCAACTTCAATTTCGTCTGCACCTTGGGGCAGCCGCGAAAGAACGTAAACGCTTCGCGAACCGTCATCTCCAGCACTTCCGCGATGCTGCGCCCGCGGTATTTGACTTTCAAAATTTCCGGCCGGTATCGTTTCCCTTGACATTGGCTGCATTTCATGAATACGTCGGCCAGAAACTGCATGTCGATTTCCAGGTACCCGTCTCCGTTGCACGCCGAGCAGCGGCCTCCATCGACGTTAAAACTGAAGTAGCTGGCCGAATAGTTTCGCGTGCGCGCCTCGAGCGTTTCGGCAAACACATGGCGAATTTCATCGAACGCTTTGATGTACGTCACCGGATTGGAGCGCGGCGAGCGGCCGATCGGATTTTGATCGACCAAAATCACTTCATTCAATTGTCCGTCGCCAAACACATCGCCGTGCGGCGCGGGTTTGGGCGCTTCCAGCCGCATCCGCCGCCGCAGCGCTGGATAGAGCGTGTCTTCCACCAGCGTGCTTTTCCCTGCGCCGCTGACCCCTGTCACCAGGCAGAGTACGCCCAGCGGAAACTCGACGCTAATGCCTTTCAAATTGTTGCCGCAGGCGTTGGTCACCTTGAGCCAACCGTGATCGGCCCGCCGCCGTTTGTTCGGCACGCTCACGCCGCGTCGTCCGGCAAGATAGTCTCCCGTGACGCTCCGTGGATTCCGCTCGATCTCGGCCGGCGTCCCTTGAAACACAACGGTTCCGCCGCGCTCGCCGGCGCCTGGACCGATTTCAATGACTTGGTCGGCCGCGCGGATCAACGATTCTTCATGTTCGACGACACAAACCGTATTGCCGCGGTCGCGCAGCGAAATCACCGCCCGAACCAGCCGTTCGACGTCGGCCGGATGCAGTCCGATCGATGGCTCGTCGAGCACGTACAGCATGTTGACCAGGCTCGACCCCAGCGCGGTCGTTAACGACACTCGCTGCACCTCGCCGCCGCTCAGCGTGCGCAGCGTGCGATCGAGCGTCAAATAACCCAAGCCAACCGCCTCCAAAAAACCCAACCGCGCCGCCACTTGCTCCAGCATCGTTCGGCCGACTGCGCGCTGCCAGTCCGGCAGCTCAAGTTTGCGGAAGAACTCCACCGCGTCGCGAATCTTAAGCGCCGACAGCTCCGCAATGTTCCGCCCGCCGACTTGTGTGGCAAGCGCTTCCGGTCGCAACCGCGCACCACGGCATGTGGGGCACTCGCGATAACTCCGCCACCGCGCCAAGAACACCCGCAAGTGCATTTTATACTTGCGTTTTTCGAGCCACGCGAAAAACCCCCGCAGGCCGCCAAAATTCCGCTCAGGTACGCCCTCGCGCACGATTTGAATCTGAGTTTCGGTCAAATTCTTGAACGGCACATCGACCGGCAGCTTGTAATCATCCGCCAGCGCCAGCAATTCCTCCAGCTCATGCGCGTAGGCGGGCGTATTCCACGGGGCGACGGCGCCCTCGCGCAGCGACTTGCGCGGATCGGGCACGACGAGATCCATGTCGATGTCGATGACGTTGCCGAAGCCTTCGCACTGAGGGCAGGCTCCGAGCGGGCTGTTAAAACTGTAAAGCCGCGGCTCTGGCGGCGGGTACTGCTGGCCGCACTGATCGCAGGTCATCTGGTCGCTCAGCGCGATTCGCTGCCAGACACGGCCATCCAGAATCGACGCCGTACCACGCGGCTTTTCATCGATTTGCAACGGCTCCGTCGAATCGACGAACACAACCGCCCGACCGCTTCCTTTGGCAAACGCCGTCTCCAGCGATTCGCGAACCCGTTGCACTGCCGCACCGGTCGTCAGCCGATCGACGACGACAAAAGCCGCATCCGTCACCCGGAGTGATTCATCCGCCAGATTGATCGACCGCTCACCAGCGATCACTCGCACAAACCCCTGTTCCTTCAAATCCGCGACCCATTTTTCTGCTTCTCTAGGAGAGGACGTGTCTGGATGAGATTGCTGCTGTTGCCAGCTTGCCGGAAACGCGACGATAAAACGCATTCCTTCCGGCAACTTGAGCAGAATCTCCGCCGCCGATTGCGGCGTTTCCTGCCGCACCTCTTGTCCGCAAGTCTGGCAAATCACTCGCCCAATTTTGGCAAACAACAACCGCAAATAATCGGTCGTCTCGGTCGTCGTCCCGACCGTGCTGCGACTCGACTTGCTCGGCGATTGATGCGTTACGGCTACGGCTGGCGGAATTCCGGTGATCCTTTCCGCGGCCGGCCGCTCGAGCCGGTCGAGAAATTGCCGCGTGTAGGCCGAAAACGTTTCGATATACCGCCGTTGCCCCTCGGCGTAGAGCGTATCGAGCGCCAGGCTTGTCTTCCCACTACCACTCAGCCCGCAAAACACGACGAGCTTGCGATGGGGGATGTCGAGATCGATCCCCTTGAGGTTATGCACCTCGACCCCGCGCAGTGAAATGAAGCCGTTGTTCACAGCAGTCGCCCTTGGGCGGCTCCGGACAGAATGTACCAAATTGTTATGATACTCACGGCAATCGGGAATGCGGAATGGGGAATATCAGGAGTTGCGAGCCGCCGAGCCGCCGCCGAGAAACCTCTCAAAGCGATCGTCTGCTCCGACAAGGCCTCATGATGACTTTCGAATGGCCATGAAAAACAACGTCAACTTTCGTGGACGCAAAGTGACCATTCTCGGCCTCGGCCATCACGGTGGCGGCGTGGCTGCGGCACGATATTGCGCCGGACAAGGAGCAATTGTGACCGTCACCGATTTGGCCGATTCCGAGCGGTTGGCCGATTCGCTGGCTTCACTGCGCAACGTCGCAATCGAGCGATATACGCTCGGCCGGCACGACGAACACGATTTTCGTGCCGCCGATACCGTTGTCGTCAATCCTGCGGTGCGGCCTGGCTGCCCATGGGTGGCACTGGCTCGACGCCATGGTGCGACCATCACTTCTGAAACAGAATTATTCCTCGACGCTTGCCCCGCCCCGGTGATTGCCGTCACCGGCACGGTCGGCAAATCGACGACCTCCTCGATGTTAGCCGCCATGTTGCGGAGTGCCGGACATCAAGTGTGGCTTGGCGGCAACATCGGCAACAGCTTGCTGTCCGACCTCGACATGATGCAACCCGGGCACATCGTCGTTCTAGAAATCAGTAGCTTTCAGCTCCACTGGCTCAGCGAAGCGGCGAATTGGCCGCTGGCCGCCGTTATTACCAACTGCTCGCCAAATCACTTGGATTGGCACGCTACTTGGGAACATTATGTCGCATCCAAGCAGCGGCTATTGACCCATTTGCGATCCGAAGGTTGTTCCGTGCTCAATACGCACGACAACGAAGTCGCCACATGGCACAAGATTTTTCCAGATGGTCATGTGCCGCGACGGCTGGAGAGCATTCCAGCGCTGTTGATACCCGGAGAACATAATCGCATCAATGCTGCTTTGGCTGCTCAAATGGCGATGCAGTGGGGCGCAAACGAAGCGTCGACCGACGCAGTCCTAGCGAAGTTCGCCGGCCTTCCACATCGCCTGGCCTTCGTCGCCGAAATCGCCGGTCGCTATTTCTACAATGACTCGAAATCCACGACCCCCGCTTCAACGATCGCCGCTCTCAATTCCATGGACCGCCCCACATGGCTCCTGCTTGGCGGAGCAGATAAGCAGATCGACCTGGCGCCGTTGGCACGAGAAGTCGCCTCGCGCGTTCAAGGGGTCGCGATTTTCGGCGCGGTCGCCGATCGGCTATGTGCCCTATTCAAACGCAGCGAAGGTTTCCGATGTCTCCGCCTGCAAACGCTTGCCGGTGCCCTCGATTGGTGCTGGCAACAATCGCAAACCGGCGAAGCCATCCTGCTTTCGCCCGCTTGTGCCAGCACCGACCAATTCCGTGATTACACCCGCCGCGGCGAAGAATTTGATCGGCTGGTTCGATTATTATCCGTCGCTTGACCGTTTTCTACGAAGGCCGATTGCGGTAGGTGCTACTGCAGCCAGCCCGATTTATCCAATTTCTAAACAAAAAATCATACAAAATCGCACTTGGGGGGGCTAAATTGCCCTTTCCCTGCGGCCAAAACTGAGTACCATAAAGGATTAGCGGTCCCCTCCCCACGCGCCAAGCCGCGGCGGAATGCTCTGTGGCAGTTTGGGGTTCTCGTCGATCGGCCTTCGCCGCATTGCTCGTTCGCACAAGGCGCAATGTCGATCGCGGTCTTGGCGACCGGCGGCGCCTAAGCCCCAACTTTCCCGGCGCTTGCCATTTTACAAGTTATTTGTTTGGCTGCGTATGGTTTTGGTACGCCGCGTGCTAGGGTTGTCCCTTGGCACAGTGGCTTGAACTGAGGTCGTTTTATGGAACTAAAGAATCTGCGAAACATCGGCATCTCGGCCCACATCGACTCGGGGAAAACCACCCTCAGCGAGCGCATCTTATTCTATGCGGGGCGCATCCATCGCATTCAAGAAGTGAAGGGCGAAGGGGGCGCGACCATGGACTATATGGACCTGGAGCGCGAGCGCGGCATCACCATTACCAGCGCCGCCACGACGGTTCATTGGGACGATGCCCAGGGCAACGACTATCAGATTAATCTCATCGATACGCCGGGGCACGTCGATTTCACGGTCGAAGTGGAACGCAGCTTGCGCGTGCTCGACGGGGCGGTGCTGGTACTATGCGCCGTGGGCGGCGTACAAAGCCAGTCGATGACGGTCGATCGGCAAATGAAGCGATATCATGTGCCACGATTGGCGTTCATCAACAAGATGGACCGTACGGGATCGAACCCGCACCGCGTTGTGCAGCAAGTGCGCGAGAAGATGGAGTGCGATGCCGTTTTGATGCAACTGCCCATCGGCAAAGAAGATAATTTCCAAGGCATCATCGACCTGATCGCGATGCAGGCGGTCTATTTCGACGGCAACAACGGCGAGAAAATCCGCCGCGAGGCAATTCCGGCCGACATGCTCGAAGAGGCCCAGAAATTTCGCCATTTAATGCTCGAAGCGCTGGCGATGTACAACGACGAACTGATGGAACTGCTGCTCGGCGAGGCAGAGGTGCCGGAGGAGCTGATCCACTACGTCGTGAAAGACGCAGTACAGAATCAAGACATGACGCCTGTGTTCATGGGTTCGGCCTATAAGAACAAGGGTGTGCAGCCGCTGCTCGATGCCGTCGTGCGATATTTGTCTTCACCGCTGGATCGAAAGATTTCGTCGAAGAAGTGGGACAACCCGGAAGAAAAAATTCCGCTGGAGGCCGATCCAACCAAGCCGTTCGTCGGCATGGCATTCAAGTTGGTTGACGATCCCTATGGCCAGTTGACCTTCATGCGGATCTATCAAGGCACGGTGAACAAGGGGGATCAAATGATCAACCAGCGCACCAGCCAAAAGCAGCGTTTCAGCCGGATTGTGCGGATGCACGCCGACAAACGCGAGGAAGTCGATAGCGCCGGCGCGGGAGATATTGTCGCCATCATCGGCGTCGACGCCGCCAGCGGCGATACCTATGCGGCCGAGCACAAATTTTGCACGCTCGAAAGTATGTTCGTGCCCGAGCCGGTCATCAAGATGGCCGTCACATCGTTGAACCGCGAATCGGGAGATAAGCTGTCGAAGGCGCTGCAGCGATTTGGCCGTGAAGATCCCACGTTCCGTGTGACGAGCGACGAAGAGACCGGTGAAACGCTCATCGCCGGCATGGGAGAGTTGCATCTCGATATTTATGTCGAGCGGATTCGCCGCGAATACAAGGTGGAATTGGAAGTCGGCGCGCCGAAGGTCAGCTATCGCGAAGCTCCCATGCAAGTGGCCGAGTACAACTTCAAACACAAGAAGCAAACCGGCGGCTCTGGCCAATTTGCCCATATTGTGGGCAAGCTGGAACCACTGCCGGAAGACGCTCCTGAGCCGTTCGAGTTCGTGAGCGAAGTCGTGCAAGGCCGCATTCCAAAGGAATACATTCCCTCAGTCGAAAAAGGCTTTCGCGCTTCGCTGAACAAAGGCCCGATCGCTGGATTCCCCATCGTCGGCATCAAGGCAACCCTGTCGGACGGCTCGTACCATGAAGTCGATAGCTCCGACATGGCGTTCCAAATTTGCGCTCAAAACTGCTTCCGCGAAACCTTCCTAAAAACCAAGCCCGTGCTGCTCGAACCGGTGATGAAGGTCGAAATCGAAGTCCCCGTCACGTTCCAAGGCGCTGTGGCCGGCGAACTCACCAGTCGCCGCGGCATGATTATGTCTTCAGAAATTCAAGGCAACACGGCCGTGATCGAGGGCGAAGTGCCGCTGGCCGAGACGTTCGGCTACTCGACCGACCTGCGGAGCATGACGCAAGGCCAGGGAACGTTCACGATGGAGTTCGCCAAATATCGCCGAGTGCCGAACAGCATTCAACAGGAAATCATCGAAGAGAAAAAGAAGCAACTCGTAGGGGCGAAATAGCATCGCCTTGCGAATCGCTGAATTGATGGCGAAGACAAATCTGCTGAGATAGGCTCCACACGATCTCAAGTGGCGCGGCTCGGAAATGCGTCAGGCGTTGCTGGACCGTGTGCGGTTTCGCCCCCTGATCGCGGTCATCTCTTCGCGATCATCCCATGCGCTGTAGACTGTGGGACATATGATCAACCCCCAGTTATCGAACTTGCCCGTCGCAAGCGTGCTGCCGGAGGTTGTCGTGGCATCGCGCGGCGGGGCCGTCGTTGTCACTGCGCCGCCGGGGTCGGGAAAAACGATGCTCGTGCCTGCGGCGGTGCTCGATGATTTGCCGCGCGAGCAGAACTTGATATTGGTGCAACCGCGGCGGATCGCAGCGCGGGCGGTGGCGCGAAGAATTGCGGAGCTGCGCGGCGGAGCTGTCGGGGGCGAGGTGGGGTATCGGGTGCGGTTCGATTCGTGCGTTGGGCCTGACACCCGGATGTTCGTGGTGACGACCGGCATTCTGCTACGCCGGTTGCTCGACGACGTGGAGATGGAAGGCGTTGGTTGCGTCGTACTCGATGAGTTTCACGAGCGGACCATCGAGATGGATCTCGCGCTGGGCCTGTTGTTGCGAATTCGACAAACGCTACGGCCCGATTTGCGAATGGTGGTGATGAGCGCCACGCTAGCCAGTGAGCCCGTGGCCAAATTGCTTGGCCACTGCCCGGTGATTCATGCCGAAGGAAAAGTATTTCCCGTACAGGTTCGCTACACACGTCGCGGCGAGCGGCGGGGATTGAATGAATTGACGCCGGCGACGGTCGCCGAGGCGCTGCGCGCGACAGCGGGGCATGTGCTGGTTTTCTTGCCGGGAGTCGGTGAGATTTTGCGATGCCAGGAAGCGCTTTCGCCGCTGGCGGAGCGCGAGGATTGCGCGTTGCTGCCGCTGTTTGGCGACCTGCCGCCGGAGCAGCAGGATCGAGTGCTCCGCGATCTTGGTCGGCGGAAGATTATTCTCTCGACGAATGTGGCGGAGACTTCGCTGACGATCGAGGGCATTACGGCGGTCATCGATTCGGGGCAGTCACGTCAGCTTCGCGTATCGTCGGCAACCGGTTTGCCACGGTTGGAACTCGTGCCAATTTCGCGAGCTTCCGCCGAGCAGCGAGCAGGACGTGCCGGACGCACGGAGCCGGGCATCTGTTGGCGGCTGTGGGATGAGTCGTCGCACCAAGGACGACCGGCAGCGGAAACGCCGGAAGCCTTGCGAGGCGATTTAGCTGAGGCGCTGTTGCAACTGCTAACGCTGGGGGAGCGCGACGATTTTCCCTGGCTCGATCCGCCGCCGGCCGAGGCGCTGGCCAACGCGCGGCAATTGTTGCGGCTGCTGGCGGCGATCGACGAGCGCGCCCAAGTGACGCCGCTAGGAAAAGAATTGTCGCGTCTACCCGCGCATCCACGCCTCGGCCGATTATTGTTCGCCGGAGCGGAACACGGCGTGCTGCGGGAAACGTCGATCGCGGCGGCATTGCTATCGGAACGCGATCCCTTTCGGTCAGCCCAGTTTCAACAGCGCGGGCCGAAGGATTATGGCGCCGTGCGAACGCGTTCGGATGTGGTCGATCGGATTATTGCCTTGCAGGCATTTCATACCGGCACATCTCGTCCAATCGCCGATTTGGAACTTCATCCGAGTGGCGCAAAAAATGTGCTCCGCGCGGCCGAGCAATTGTTTCATTTGGCCGAATTTCCTCGTGCCCAGCGGGCCGAGGATTTGGAGATTGCTCTGCGGCGGGCGCTGCTCGACGCGTTTCCCGATCGACTGGCGAAGCTGCGCGACGGTTCGCAAGATCGGGCGCTGATGGTCGGCGGCCGCGGCGTGCGGCTCGATCGCGATTCGCGCGTGCGCGGCGAGCCGCTATTTCTGGCGATTGACTTGAATGACGCCGGCGGCGAGGCGCGTGTGAGGTTGGCTTCTACCGTCGAGCGCGCGTGGCTGCCGGAAGCGATGCTCGAACAACGTGAGGAGCAGTTTTTCAATCCGAGTCGCGGACAGGTCGAATCGCGATTGCGAACCTACTGGGCCGACCTGCTCATCGAAGAAACGCCGGTGCCGATCGGCGACGCCCATGCGGCGGCCGAAATATTGGCCGGGCAGGTAAAGCAGCGGCTCGAAGGGCTGCTGCCGAATGCAGAGAGCGCCGCAGGATCATTTCTCTCGCGCGTCCGTTGGTTGGCCGAGGCAATGCCGGACTTGGGCTTGCCGGCGCTCGATCGAGCGCAGATCGAGCAGATGTTACCAGAGCTGTGTCGTGGATTGCGGTCGCTCGATGAAGTTCGCGCGGCCGATTGGCTGTCGCTGTTGCAATCGCACATCGGCTATCAGCGACTCGCGGAGATCGATCGATTGGCCCCCGCAGCGCTGGTTCTGCCCAACGGCAATCGGCATGCGCTTACCTACGACGTTGGCAAGCCGCCAGCGCTGGCGGTGCGGATTCAGGAGCTATTCGGCATGAAAGAAACGCCGCGGCTGGCTGGCGGGCGCATCGCGGTGCTGCTGCATTTGTTGGGGCCGAATTATCGCCCGCAGCAGGTGACGGCCGACTTGGAGAGCTTTTGGCGGCACACCTACCCAGAAGTAAAAAAGGAGTTGCGGCGGCGGTATCCGAAGCACGCTTGGCCCGAGGATCCTCTGGCGGTCGAAGCGACGAGGTCGGGGTTGAAGCGCGATATGAACCGCCGGTAGGCGATCTATTCCCACCGTCAGCCACATCAGAAAAAAGATCTCCGGATTTTGTGGATCAACGGATATTCACGCGCGAATGCATCATTGGCCTGACACCTTTTTCGCCTTTTCGCGGGACTTCCAGGTCCGTAAACTGATTGTATACGCTTTCACGAGAGAACCCAGGAAACGCAGATGAATCTAGATTCGCTCAGACGAACGAAGCGGAAGCCTGCCGAGATAGCTCAGCCGTCAAATTAACGATGCCCACGATCGACTTTGATCGGAATCATCCAAATTCATCTGCTATTATGGGTGTATTTTCGACATTACCCTTGTGACCGATTGGAGCATAGCGATGGACGTGCGGATCGTCGCAAAACAGGCTGATTTTCTGTTGCTTGTCGCGCTGATGGCGTGTTCGACGCAGGCAGCCGAGAACACCGTGTTCAAGGAACTGCGCGACAAGGGAGTGCCACTGACCAATGGCGAATCGCCCACCTTGCCCGAACCGGCGCTCGCCGACGGCCTATCCGCCGAGGAGCAGCAAGCCGCCATCGCGAAGGTCGTCGTGCCAGGAAAGATCAAATTGGGCTTTATGGGCGGCAGCAAGACCGATCCGTTTCAATATCGGCTTACCGACATCCGCAAAGCCAACAGTGATCCGAAAGCGTCGATCGGCAGGCACGTCGATCTCTATTTTGTCGCCCAAGGAAAACTCAGCACCGTGGCTAGCGAAAAATTCACCAAGCAGCAAGTCAACAAGGAAGACCAAGACCCCAAGCGCGGCAAAGCGGAATTCTACAGCGAGGATGAGTTAACTCAACGCGGCTTGAAAGTCGTCAACGACAAAGACCGGAAAGCGCGTTATGCCCACTTTGTCATGCCCGATCTGTTCGGGATGGTTGAGGTTTCGGGCAGCGGTTACGGCATGCAAACCACCGAAAAAGAAAGCGTGCTTGTGGCGTTTAAGCTCGATCCAAAATTCGCCAACGATCCGAAGTATCCCAATCAATGGCGATCGCTCAGCCGAAATGACGCCGGCGGCGTCGTGCGAGGCAGCGCTGAACCCTACGAAGGCGCTGGAGGCTATATGAAAGTGACCGAGCTGAAAGACCAAAAAATGCCGCGCGTGTTCATCGAATATCACTTTATCTTTGACGAGCCGTACGGTTGGTTTAACGGCGCTGCGACGCTGAGTTCAAAGCTGCCGACGAAGTATGAAGAAGACGTCCGCCAGTTCCGGGTCGATTTGAAGGAATTCGAGAAGAAAAATGTCGACCCAACGCCGGCGCAGGTGAAGCAATGAGAACTCGCTGGCGGCCGGCGCGAAAGTCGACGGCGCGGCGACCGATCGCTACGATTTAAGCCCCAGCACTTTGATCGCGTTCGTGCGATAGATTTTCTCCAGCACTTCTTTGGGCAAATCGACGCCGTAAATCATCCAAAAGCCTTGGAGGTGGTGTGAGGCTGCACAGTCGAAGTATTCGTCGTCGGTCTCCAGAAAACGGTAATAAATGCGGTAGGCTTCGACATTCGGCGACGTGTCGGTTCCGAACATCACGCGGTCTTGGTACTTAATCAGGAATTTGCGGGCCGTATAAGGCTGGCGGCCGAGTTCGGAAATTCTTGCGTCGATATCGACGTAAAAATTCGGATACATATCGAGCCACTTGCCGACCGTGGCCAAGTCCTCGGAATTATTGCCGACGTGGGCGCCGATGAACGTGGTTTCTGGGTGCTTGGCGATCGCGCGGTTGCGTTGGGCCAGAATCTCGTCGCGCGAAGGAAATTTGTCGCCGTAAAACAGCCAATCGGGATGTGAATTGAGTTCGTGCCAACGCTCATTGTATTGGTCGAGAGGCGTGAAAAACGCGGCCGGGTCGGCCACATGGATCATAATCGGCTTATGCATTTCGCCGCACAGTTTCCAAATGGGGTCGAGTTTGGGGTCGTCGACCGGCATCAGGCGGCCGTCCTGATAGCGAATCGTTAACCCAAGACTCTTGTGAAATTTCAGACCTTTGGCGCCAGCGGCAAAGCTGGCCTTGAGCCGCTTGGTTTCGCGCTGCGACCAATCGTCGTTGTCGATGCCGTTGAAATTGATTTGTGCAAAGGTGAGGAACCGGCCAGGATGAGCCTCATCGAGTGCCGCCAGCGTCTCTTTGAGCGTGTCGTCCCACATGCCGTCAAGATCGACGACGGTTTGCACGCCGGCTTCGTCGAGGGCGTTGAGATACTTCTGTACCTGTTCGGGAGTTAACTTTTTCTTCCCGCCCCCCAGATGATTATGGACATCGATTACCGGAAAGGCGGGCCGGTGAATGCGCGAGACCTTGGCCTTGAGCATCGATGTGGGCTTCCAATCCTTCAGCTTGAGGTCTTTGATGTCGTCTTCAGCAGAGAGCGGCAAGGCGCACAGCGAACAAACGATGACAGCAACGGACAGTCGGAGGCGATTCAGATTCATCAGAGGCTCGACAAAGTGAAATAACACGGGGATAGTAATGTCACAAGGAACTGCGGAGGATACCGATTTTCGCGGATCGGGGCCTGCGTTGCAAGGAGAAGCAAATCGGGCTTTGACCGCGGATGTTCGCACGATGACGCGAATGAGGCGTCGAATGCGTCGCAGGCGTTGATCAACGTCAATTCGCGGTTCATTTCTTGAAACTATTCAAAAATCAAAGTGCCAAATTTCTCGAATTCGTGAAATCTGTCCCCCACGCGAGACCAATCCCAACTCGATTGCTTGCCACCGTCGTAGTCGCAGCGGTAGAAGTTGGCTCTCCACTTCGATCCCGGTTTTGGCGGCACGCTTGAAAGAGGCGCCAGCAACTCGTAAGGGATGAACACTTCGGCGGACCAGCCTTGAATCGCGGCGCCCGATTTCTGCTCGCCACCGTCGATGTGGATGGCTTTCTTGATCTTGCGATTCCCTTCATATTGCCAAGGCCGCCATCCGCGAAATTTCTTGTCGAGGTTCGGCACGAGGATCGGCAACTCGTAGCCCAAAGGGGAGATTTCGTACTCGAAGTAGACCGTGTGCCGTTCATCGGGCCAAAAGAAGCATTCGAAGACGTCCTCTTTCCACAGCTCGTCGAAGTCGGCCGACTTCGCAGCGGTCAGCTTCTGGTCCGTGCCGTCGAACAGCACATAGAGACCCGTCGGAGAGTACAGCATCTTGAAGCGGGTTGCGTAGTCGTGCGCGCTCGGCGACCGACGGTTGAGCACAGTCCAGTTGGCCTGTTTCCAAGCGGCCGCATCGCCGCGGCCGGTAATGTCAAAATCGTTGCAGGCGGGTACACGAAGCGTAGGCTGCGCCAACGAATCGTTGGCCACGAGCGGCGCTGTTATGATGAGCACTCCCAGAATGCCCATTGCCGACGACTGAACCAGCAGATTCTTCATATTTTGAATTGAAACGCGGCAGGCATGCGCGCCGCGGAAACGAGTTGCAAGGCCCGACAATGGTCGATAGACAAATTCCACTTTTGAACAAGGGACGGGGACAGTGATGGCTGAATATAGTCGGCGCTGCCTGCGATTCGTTTTGCGCCGATGGGTTTACGATTCCGCTTGTTTTTTTTGCCCGACGTTCTGGAAACGACTCATCAGTTGTTCGGCGATGATGCCGACTTCGAGCGTCAAACGCTGAAAGCGATTCTTGAGAATGCCGTAAAGAATAAGCGCAGGAATCGCAAGCACCAGTCCGAAGACGGTGGTTACAAGCGCCGTGGAAATGTCTTTGGCCAGTGCCACAGGGTCGGGCGACCCGCCGCCCGATTGGGCGATTTTCATGAAGGCTAGCGTCATGCCGTCCACCGTGCCGAGCAAGCCGACCATTGGAGCCACCGAGGCCAACAGCGCGACATAGCTCAGACGATGCTCGATTTTCATCGTTTCATCTTCGCCCACTTCCTGCATCGCTTCGATGGCCTGCGCATAACCGGCCGACAATTTCGCCAAGCCCGCCGAGAGCATCTGGCCGAGGAACGATTCGTCGGCCTTTGTCAACTCGTAGGCTTCTTGGTAACGCTTTTCGTTGAGGTACTGCTCAAAGTTTTGCACCAAGCCAACAGGGATAATGTTGTCGCGTTTAGCTCCCAGGATGTTCATCACGCATAGTGCCACCAGCGTGAAGGAAATGGCCAGAAAGGCAATGGTGTATCGCCAGCCGAGCGACTCGAAGATGAACATCAGCACGCTTTGGCCACCTTCATCTTTCGTCGCGGAGTCGGTCTTGGCGGGGGCCGCCGGCGTTGCCGCAGGCTCGGGCGCAGTGGGATCGACATCTTGCGCGAAGATTTCCCCGGGAGGCGTGAGGGAAGCAAACGCCATCCAAATGATGGCTGCGAGCAGAAAAAAAGCTCGACGACGACGTGTGCTGCTGGAACTTGTGAAAAAACGAGCGTGATTGGTCACGGAAATGTTCCTTGAAGAGTTCAATGGATTTGCTGCCGAGTCACCGGGCGGTGCGGTTCGCAAGTAAGAGAAACGGGCTATTGGTGGCCGACGTATTTTCTATTTATTCCAGCGGCTGGACGCGTACCGCGTTTTCAGCATGTCGGCGGCGTCTTTCGCGCGGTCTGGGTGATTGTCCTTTTCCCACAGTTGCTTGAGATTATACAGCGCTTCGGCATGCAATTCGGCCGACTGATTGTACAATTTATCGGTGTGCAAGTAAGCATACAGTGCGTCTTTGGTTTTGCCGATTTTTTGATATGCCCCGCCTAAGGAATTATTCGCCATCGCCAAGGCCGTAACGTTTTCGAGCGGAATCTCCTCGACGAGATCTTTCAGCATCTTAATCCCTTCCTCCGCTCGCCCCAACGCGACAATGCATCTGGCTTTGCCGATACGTGCCGCGAGAACCAGCATTTCTGCCGTTTTGCCCTTGGCGTCGATCTTGCCGGCTTCATCGAATGATTGGGTGGCCTCTTCATACTTACCTTGAGCCTCCAGGGAGCGGCCGATCGCGATGGCCGCCCGCATTTTCGCGTCGGGCCAAGGGGCGGCGGCTAGTTCGAGGTAATAGGGTGAAGCCTGCTCAAACCGCTGCATGGACACCAATAGATCGCCCGCCGCTTCGTTGGCATCGTAATAGTGATGGCTGTCTTTGTTGGCGTTGATGTAAGCCAACAGTGCCCGGCCCGCTGCCGCAGGGTCGCTGCCGCCGGCTTCCGCCAGGCGAGCTGCCGCCAAAACTCGATAGAATTCGACTTCTTGCCGCACCTGTTCGTTCTTGAGTTCGACCGGGGCGATTTTATTGACGATTTCCAGGACATGGTCCCATTGACTGCGAAGCGCGGCTTGGCGTGCATCCATCAACTCCTTGGGTTCACCGGGAAACTGGATAAACTTCACTTCATTGATGGCGAACTGCTTGGGACTGCCCGGCGGCTGGGCAATGACAATCTTATCGCGCGTCAATTCGTTGAACCGGCCCGTGAGAGTTTGGCCGCTGAATAGGTGGACTTTGCCGTGCTCCGTCTGTCCGAAGGAGGCCGCCGGGGACCATAAAGTGGTCAGTACCACAAGGCAAAATATCGAACGCCTGGTTGCGCGGGTGGACCAGTGAAGCGGCGCATGCACGAAGACTTTGCCGTGGAAAATCGCTTGAACGGCAACAGCGCGAACTGGCATTTGGATTCGTCGATGCTCGCTTCGTTTCATCTCAGGTCACCCCTTTCCCCGCTCAGCCTTTCGTTCCTTCGTTTCCCTCAAACTCCTTCAAGCCGATCTCCGGCTCGCCGAGTGCTTGTTGAATGTCACGGAGTAACTTTTCGTATTTTGGCTTCCAGGTATCTCCCCCCAGGGACGGCACGAATTTTTGAGTAATGCGAATGTTTTCTTTCGCGTTCTTCAGTCCCTTGGTCTTGTCTTCCGCCTTTGGGTGCGCGGCGGCATCAAGCCGCACGCACAGCGCGAGGTTATAACGCGATTTAAGAAACGTATCTTGAAATTTGGGATTGGGCAGCGTTTTCTTCGCTAATACCCCCCATCCCCAGATGTTTGCCGCATCTCCCTTGCGTCCTCCGCGAACGGCCAGCACGTAGTATTTGGGGTCGCTGGCGCCGCGCTGCTGGTAGGTTGCTGCGGCCTCTTCTTGGACGCTAACCCAGTTTGGATTTTCTTTCAGCATACTGGCAAAATGATCGATCGCCTCATCATATTGGCCCGCCCCGCGCTGGGCTTTGGCCAATTCAAACTGCACGCCCGACAATTCCGCCTTGGGAGCGAAATTGGGCTGAACGGTGGCACGCTGCAAAATCTCGCCATAGCTCTTCGCGGCCTGCTGAAAATACCCCACTGCTTGCTTCGACGGCTGGCCGCCGGCGGCGAGGCTTTCGGCCATATTGGCATAGGTATAGGCAATCCACTTGAGGGTTTTGTAGTCGGTGCCCGATTTCCGCTGAGCAATGCGGCGCAAGAACTGCTCAAACCCAGCGCTGAGTTGCGATTGTTTGGCGCTTTTTCCGGTGCGCTTCAATTCGTCCAGTTGTTGTTGCAAATCGACGGCGACGGCGATCAGCAGTTGCGTGAACTTGGCTTCCCCTTCGTCATCCCCGGCATAAATTTTTTCGAGCGCATCCATCGCCGCCGTCGCTTTGTCGATTTGTGGGGGATCGACGCTGACATACGCTTTCATCGCGGTCTTATAGATTTCCGCCGGGATGCCGGTCGCCTGCGCGGCGGCGTTTTGTTGGTCCAGCAACGTGACGGGGCCGAGTTTGCCGTCGTCGAGCAGCTTCAGGGCCTTGTCGGGCTGCGATACGTGAACGTAAATCTGCGCGAGCGAGAGCGCCGCAAGCAGCGCCTTGGGGTCAACGTCTTTTTGTTTGCGAAACGCCTCTACGCTCCGCTCCAACGCGGCTTGGCCTTCTTGCAGCAGCGAGTCGAGTTTTGAACTGGCGTCGGCGTCGTCCGCGGCATTCGTCGATTCGCCGCTCGCCTGAGTTCGCCGCCGCTCGGCCATGCTCAATAGATATTTCCGCCACAGCATATTGCCGAGCGAGGCCTCCGCTTCGGCACGGCCGGGGGAATCGGGCGAGATGCGATCGAGCGTCTGTTTCGCCTTGTCGTATTCCCCCTGATTGATATAAAGCGCCACGAGCGCGGAAAAGGCCGCTGCCGCTTCGGGTTGGTCGGGCCACTTGCGGGCCACGTAGTCGGCCATTTCGGCGAGTTTGCCGGCCTCGAAGGAGACATCTTCGCCGGCTTGTTGACCTTTGCGAAACGAGGCGTCGAAGGCTGCCATGGCAACCTTGGCGCAGGCTCGCGCGTTCGCCGCATCGGGATATCTTCGAGCGACGTGCTCGCCGAAGACCGCCGCGTCCAGATACTCGCCGCGCTGGTAGTGGAAGTAGCCAAGCAGATAGAACGTAGTCCGCAGCTTTTCGGCGTCGGTGTTTTGGTCGGCTAGCTCAACGGCTCGCTTTAGCAGTTCGAACGAATGCTGCTCGTTGGTTTCAATGGACTTCTTGAGATCGTCGATTTCTTTTTTCGTCGCGTTAGGATCTTTCTCGACGTATTCAAGCTCCATCTGCGCCGTCGAGATTTCGTCGGCGGCTTCTTTGGCCTTCTCGAAGGCGTCGTCAAATGTCTTGATCTCAGCGCCGGCAAACGCGACGGTCTTCGCAATGCTGATTCCCTTGCCAAGACCAATTTGGGCCAGCAACTGTCGGCCGCGGGATTGCAAATCGCGGTTTCTGGCCTTCGCAACTTCGGTGGCCAATTCGCGGGCCAGGTTGAGGTACTTTTCCACGTTTGGATTGTCTTTGCTTTTCTGCCTCTCCTTGGTCGCGAGTTCTTTGAGCGCAGTAGCGGTCGAAAACTTGACTTCCAGCCAATCTGGATCGCGCAACTCGGCGCCGCGAGCGGATTTCGCCCACGGAACGGCTTTTTCGATCGCTTGCTCATAGTCTTTGGTTTGCAGCCAGCATGCGAGCGCATGCTTCATCGCCACGGTCTTGAGTTGGCGTGCATCGGGTTCGATGTCCGGCAAATCGGCGATCAAATCGCCAAAGGCGGCTAAAGCTTGCGTCGCGTCGCCAGCCTTTTGGAAGCATTGGCCTTCGAGCAACTTCGATAAGACGCCGACTTTTCGCTTCGAAAATCGCGCGTAGATGTCGTCGCATTGGCTGGCCGCCTCGAGCAGCATTTTTTTTCGCTCTTCGGCGGCGTCGCGCGTGCCGGCAAGATCGAACATTGATTGGGCGGCGTAATATCGGGCCGCAAGCCACAATTCGCCCAAGTCTTCGTGACGACTGTCTTCTTTGGGCAAGTCGTCGAGCTGCGCTCGCAGGCGCTTGGCGACATCTGCATATAATCCGCGGGCTTCGTCAAATAGCTTGCCGGCATCGTTCCGCGCCTGAGGCGCACTGGCGGAACCCTTGGCGCTAGTTAGTAGCAGACCTTCGGCACGGCTTCGCAGTACCCCAGCCAGTTGCTGCTGCGCTTGCAATGCCAAATCATGCGTCGCATTGGCCTCCAGAAACGTTCTTAGTTTGTTTTGGGCCAAGACGAGCTGCCGATCGCGAATCCCAGGATCGTGGGTCGCCAGCGCCGACTCGACAAACACTACCCCTTGTTCGTAGGGGATCCATTGTTGGATCGTCGCGGAGATTTGGTTGTCGTGTTCGAGCGATGCAAGGTAATCGGTCGCCGTATCGTGGTAATGGCTTTCGCGCAGTGCTGCGACAAATTTTTGCACGTCGTCGGCCGCCGAAGCGGTCGCCGCCATAACCGACGAAAAAAATATCCAGCAAATAGCGACGAAGATCGGAGCAAGCGAAAATCGTGCCATCATCGACATCTCGATCATATAGGTTCGATTCGTCCAAGGGACCGTCCGCATCGGTGCAGCGGCCAGACGCCGAGTGCCGGAGAAAAAAATACCAAACGGCAGGTCACGGCGAAACGACCCGATAGGCTCGCCTTCCCATTGTGAACGCCCGCGTTCGCCATCGGCACACAGCGCGGCGTGTTCCGAGTGCACCGCGCAAACCCTTTGTTTGCCGTTCGGCTCTGAAACGCGTTTTTCGCGCCTAAACCTTGAACCGGCAACAGTTTCCATTATAGAACAGGCCACCTGAGGTTCAAGGAGTTAAATCGGGACTTGGGTGCCTTTCATTTTTCCGTTTTTAACGACGGAGGGTTCGGAACCCGCTGAACACATTCAGGGAATGGGGCGAGGGTGCTTCTGCAATCGACCGCTTCTTCCGTGGACCTGCCTTGAGGTATACACTGCTCTATGTAGAGCAGCGTCGAATCAGCCCGGCGACGAGCGTTCGACAAACGATTTTCGCCTAGACAATTCGCCGAAAATCGCTAAGTTTATGGCATACAACCACTTACTGCTTCGCAAGTCAAATCGCGTTGAATTTCAAGTCGAACAGGTCGCCTCGGACAATCACAAGCATTCATTCTTAGATTTGCCGCTGCTGGCTGACGAATTTTAGTGGTCGGGCGCAAACGCCTGACCATTCTGCCGATGGTCTTTCCCGAATTTGTGCTGAAAAACGTCTTACGGCGCAAGTTCCGTACGGTGCTGACGACTGTCGGCGTGGCGGTTGCAATTGCCGCGGTCGTGGCCCTGCTTAGCATTACGCGCGGTTACGAACGATCGAGTAAGGCAGCATATTCGCTGCGTGGGGTCGATATGGTGGTCACCCGAGCGCAGCTAGCCAACCACGCGACGAGTTCTCTCGACGAGGGCATTGTCAAGAAAATCGAACAAATTCCCGGTGTTGAACGCGTGGCGATGTCGCTCTTGAACAGCGTCTCGATCGAAGGCATCGAAGGCGGCGTGCAAATCATGGGATGGCCGGTCGATAGCTTTGCCTTCAACTCCCTCAAAGTGGTCGGTGGACGCGGCCTCCAACGTGATGATGTCCAAGTGGTGATGCTGGGAACAACGCTTGCCGAACAACTGGGCAAGCGGATCGGGGACGAGGTCGAAATTGAACGAAAACCATACAAGGTGGTGGGAATTTTTGAAAGCAACAACATGCTGGAAGATCGCAAAGCGCTGATTAAGCTCAGCGATTTGCAGGAGATGATGGATCAGCCCGGCCATGTCAACCGGTTCGAAATTGCCCTTGATAAGAATATCCCAAATCGCGAAGCCTCGATGCTCCAAGTTCGCAAGGCGGTCGAAGGCTTAACCGACGAGGAGAGCAAGCCACTGGGCTTGTTGGCGCAACAAACCAAGGATTTTGTCGAAGGGGATAATCAGGTCCGCATCGCCGGTGCGATGGCCTGGATCACTTCGGCGATTGCCCTGATCGTGGGTGCCATCGGCATGCTCAATACGATGATCGTGTCCGTTTTGGAGAGAACTCAAGAAATTGGCATCTTGCGAGCCATCGGCTGGCGCAAGACTCGCATTATTCGAATGATCATGGTGGAGGCGTTTTCGCTCAGCATTTTTGGAGCGGCGGCCGGCACGTTGCTGGCCTTCGCGCTGATTAGCGTGTTGACCAGGTTTCCTGTGGCGCAGCGTTTTGGCAGCGGCCAGATGACCCTGGACATCGTCGCGATCGGTTTTGGGATGTCATTGCTTGTGGGCCTGGTCGGCGGCGCCTATCCGGCGCTGCGCGGAGCGAGTTTACCTCCGACGGAAGCATTGCGATATGAGTAAATATAACGGTGATGGTGATGCCGACCGCGGCGCTCCCGTGCTGCTGCGGGCGGAAAACGTCGGACGCACTTATGCCGATGGCGAAGTGACGGCGCTGGCGGGCGTGAGCGTCGAAATTCGACAGGGAGAGTATGTCGCCATTATGGGCCCCAGCGGCAGCGGAAAATCGACCTTGCTGAATTTGCTGGGTACGCTCGACCGCCCCACCAGCGGAGAGCTGTATTTTGAAGGTCAACCACTCTCGCGACTACGCGATTTGGACGGCTTTCGTGCGCTAAAAATCGGTTTCGTGTTTCAGTCGTTCTATTTGCTGCCGACCCTGACGGCGCTCGAAAACGTCCAAATTCCAATGTTCGAGACGCGACTGCCGGTTGCCGAGCGGGCGAAGAAGGCCAAAACGCTGCTCGATGCGGTCAGCATGGGGCACCGCGCCAACCATTTGCCTTCGCAGCTTTCGGTCGGCGAGCGCCAGCGCGTGGCAATTGCCCGCTCGCTTGCCAACGATCCGCCGCTGCTGATGGCCGACGAGCCGACCGGAAACCTGGATTCAAAGTCGGGCAACGATGTGCTCGATCTGTTCGATCAACTTCATCGCGAGCACGGCAAGACTCTCATTGTCATCACCCACAGCGAAGAAGTGGCGGAGCGAGCCGAGCGCATCATTTGGATCCGCGATGGGCGGATCGCTGCCGGCCGGGAAGAAGCCCTGCACCAGCGAGCGCACGCGTGATAAGGCGCCATTGCCATGAACTTCTTCACTTTCATCACCAAGAATCTGCTCCGCCGTCGCACGCGCAGCGTACTGACTATTATCGGCCTGGCCGTGGCCGTGGCCGCCGTAGTGTCGTTAGTGGGGGTCGCCACTGGCTTCGAGCGATCGTTTATCGGCATGTACAACCAGCGCGAAATCGACTTGGTGGTACAAAGCGCGGGTGGCAGGACGAATTTAAACAATTTGCTTCCCGAATCTCTGTTGGGAAAGCTTGTGCGGGTGGATGGCGTGAAGCAGGTACTCGGCGGTTCGGTCGATCTGATCTCGTTCACCGCCGGAGACCAGCATCTGGAAAATCTACCGACCGACCTGATCAGTGTACCGATCAATGGTTGGCCGCTGGGCAGCGCTCTGTACAATCGCCTGCGCGTCATCGCGGGCAGTAAGCTGCAACCGGGAGATACGGGAAAGGTCATGCTCGGGCGCGAGTTGGCCGCCAATCTACAGAAAAAGGTCGGCGACAAAGTTCCGGTCTATGGCGCCGCCTACGAAGTCGCAGGCATCTTTGAAAGTGACGCGGTGTTTGAAAACGGCGCCGTCATTATCCCACTGAGCGAGCTTCAAAAGGGCAATGGCAGCCAAGGAAAAATCACCGGTTTTACCATCCAGGTGAAAAAGCCCATCGACGAACAAGGATTGGAGAAAATTCGCAAGGACATCGAAGCACTGATGCCGGGAAAGATCGTGGCCAAAGCCCCCACGGACTTCGTCGAAAGCATCGATGAAATTCGCACCGCGCGGGCGGTGGCGTGGATCACTTCCGCGATTGCGCTGTTCATCGGCGCGATCGGCATGCTCAACACGATGGTCATGTCCGTCTTTGAGCGAACCCGCGAGATCGGCACGCTGCGGGCCATCGGTTGGAAGCGATCGCGAATCGCGCGGATGGTGATCGGCGAGTCGCTGTTGTTGAGCATCGGCGGAGCGATCGCCGGGAGCCTGGCGGGAATCGCACTCACGAAGTTTCTCAGCGAATTGCCAAACGGGGCCGGAATCATAACAGGCAGCGTGCCGCCGCCGGTCATTGCCCAGGGCTTTGCCTTCGCCGTGCTGGTCGGATTGTTCGGTGCCATTTATCCTGCGCTGTGGAGCGCGAATCTATTGCCGACCGAAGCGCTGCGCCGCAAGTAGCTGCGTTTGTCGGAGGCAAATCTTCCTGTCGAGCTTTGATGCGCCGGGTTGACGCCGCTCAAGAGCCGTCGGCGAAATGCTTCGCCGACTACAAATGACTGGTAAGAAATTTCTCGATCGCCGTATTTGCGGCCAGCGGATTCTCCAACGTTGAAAGGTGCCCGGCATCGGGAATTTCGACGAATTCCGCGTTCGGAATCGCCGCGACAATTCCTCGCATTTCGTCCGGGGTCGAAATCGCATCGTATTCGCCCACAAGAACGAGCGTCGGCAGGTCGATTTGCGACAGCAATTCGCGAGCATCTCGCCGCACCGCCAGGCCTTCCAAACTGGCGGCAATGCCGGCGGGGGAATTGCTCTCGATCATCCGTCGAACCGAGTCGAGCAGGTGGGCTTGCTGCTGCGGAGTCTGTGGGCCGAATAGCTTCGGCAGCATCGCATCGGCCGATACTTTCGAGCCCTCGGCCAGAACCCTGGCTGCCAGAATTCGTCTCCCTTTGGCGACCTCCGGCATGTCGGCAATGACGCGGGTGTCGCACTGAATCAGCCCCGCCAGACGCTGCCGATGTTTCCTCCAGAACTCCCAACCGATATAGCCCCCCATCGACAAGCCGCAAAATATCACGCGATCTCGAATTTCCAGTGCATCGAGCAATGCTGCCAATCGGTCGGCCATGTGTTCCATGGTCGCGACGCCGACAAAAGCATCCGATTCGCCGAAGCCGGGCAAATCGGGCGCGATGACCCGGAAATGCTCGGCAAAATATTCGATCTGCGGCTGCCACATGGCATGCGTCAGCGGAAAGCCATGGACCAAGAGCAACGTCGCTCCTTTGCCGCGATCCACGACTGCCATCGAAAAATCGGCAATGCGGAGGTGCTTCATTGCAAATGGGGGATGTGAAATGGGGGCTGTGGATTGAGGAATGAGCCGAAGCCGCCGGCATTCCCCATTCCCCAATCTCATTGGGGTTTTTCCAGCTCTGCCTTGAATCGCGCAAGCGCGCGTTGAATGACCATCGCGTGCGGCTCCAGTTCCGCGGCGCGCGATTGGTAATGCACGGCGTTCTTGAAGTCTTTCTTGGCCGCATAGCAATGCGCCAACGTGTCGAGGAATCCGGCAGTATCGGGCATGATTTCAAGCGACTTGTGGGAATACTGCAACGCCAGATCGAGATTGCCCTCGGTGTTGCCAATCAGCCAGGCATATTGATTGTAGGGGTTCGCTTGGAAGCGCGGCTCTTCGGTCGAGAATTGCGCGATTTCGTTGCGAGACTCCTCGGCCAGCCGGATGATTCTTGCCTTCACATCGTTTCGTCGCTTCGAGTTGGCGGTTGAATCGCGATACAGCGCGATTAAAATATCGGCGTCGCCAGGATCATGTTCGATCGCTCGGTCCAAATGCTCCCGCATTTTTGTCAATTCGTTCCGCTTCCGATCGTGGCAGGCATAGTAGTAATGCATGTGGGCGGGCACATGCTTTTCTCGACCCAGTTCTTGGACAGCGTCCATCACTTCCCTGTCGCTCGCCATCAAGTCATTCAGCTTGCGCAGCTCTTCGGCGGCGTCGTATTCGCGCTCCAGATCAAACAGCAATTCGGCGAGGAAGATGCGCGCGCGGATCGTCCACATCGATTCTTTCGATCTCGACGCCACCGCGATGGCGCCGCGATATTCGCTCTCGCTCCAGTCAAACATTCCGCGGGTTTGCAACAAATAGGCCGCGCGCAAATGTTGTTGGGCATCGTCGCCAAACAACTTGCTCGCCCGCGCGACCAACTCCTCGGCGGCTTGTTCCTGGCCCTGGCTGCGCCGCGCTTGAGCAATCGCCAATAGCAGGTCGGGGCTTGATTTCAGCCGGTGCTCAAAGCGGTGGGCGAGCAGGTCGATCATGTCGAGCGCTCGCTGCTCGACCAGCCAATCGACCAGCTTGCCGAGCGATTCGGCATCGTCGGCGGATCGCTCGATCATTTGCGCGACGACTTGCTTGGCGCGATCCGGAAGCGATTGCCGATAGAGCATTTCGGCATAGTACTGCTGCAAGCCCTGCACGACTTCCAACTCGCTGGGCGTAGGCAAATCGTTCAAGGCGGCCAGTTCGGCATCGACGAGTCGCTGCCAATGATCGAGTGCGCTTGGTAGGTCGCTTTCAAACATTCTCGCGGCCAACACCCAGCGGGCGCCGGGCCGCAGGCTGCCGGCAAGCGATGTTTGGATGATTTTCTGCCGCGCTGCTTGCCAGGCCGGATCGGGCTGCACTTTTTGCCGCAGCACGAGCAGGGCACCTTGCTTGGAAACCAGCGGCGACTGCTCGAAACGAACGAGCCGGCACAGCGGCTGCAATCCGACCTCCTGCGGCAAACCGGCCAATTGCCCGAGATGCTCGGCCCGCTGCGCTTCGCTCTCGAATTCGTAGTCGTGCAAGATTTGCTTGACGATCGGTGAATCGCCGTCGCGAACCCATTCAACGCGGATCGTTTGCAACAAGTAGCGGACGCGCGAAGCGATTTCAATGTCGCCATCATCTTCGGACGCCGCCAAGGCGTCGAACGCCGCTGGGCCGAGCCGGCGCAATTCTTCTTGAGCAAATTGACGGGCGAGATATTCTTGGCTGCCGAGGTCTTTAATCAGAGCCGCGAGACGGTCGTTGAATTGCTCCGATTCCGATGCGTCTGAAGGAGTTGGCGCGGACGCGGTAGGCCCCGCGATCGACGAGTCGACAGCCAGCCAGATCGACGCCAGCCACCCAAGGGCGACTACCGCGAGCATTCGCTGAAAACTCCATCCGTCACCGCTTCGTCGAGAGACCATAAACACCACCTTATACGCAGGTCGTACCCATTCTCTTAGCATAATTCAATGGGCAAACTTTGGGCAAGCGAAATCTCGGCGAAGGCGGAGCGAATCGCTGGTTCAATGGTCGCCCACCGAGTCGGCAAGAATCGGCACGCAGCGACCGCCCGAATCAACGTCGTCGGCGACTTTGTTGGCTTTGCTTCGCTTGCTGCTTTCGCCTGGCTTTTGCTTTCGCTTTGGCGGTGCGCTGATTCTTGCGATGCTGGGCATATAGGTAGCCCCCGTCGACCATCGTGTTGGAGGGTCGATCGTCGCTGATGCCCCAAAAGTGACCGACCGGCCACAGATTGACTCGCCGCGCCTTGACGCCCATGGTCACCTCGACTTCCTCGAAATCGCCGATGATCGATACGTCGACGGCGTCGGCCTGATACGCTCGCTCGATCAACGACAATGTTTCGATGGCCTTCAGTTCGACAAGATCGTTGATCACATAGCTGTTAAGCGTGGGATTGTGCTGCGTGAAGTTTTCCAATAGCTCGGCCAGGGCGGCAACGCACTGCGGCCAACTATCGGGCGAGCGCTGTCCTACTTCCACCAAAGCCCGAGCGCCGGCGGCTCGAATGTCGCAGCCCAAATCTCGCCGCTTGATAAACTTCACCAATTGCGGAATGATCGGCTCGCCGAACATGCCAAGCACGACCGGCAATTCCTCCATCGTCGAATCGTCGATGTCGTCCTCCAATCGGGAGGCCAGGTGGGCCAAGAGCCTCTCAGCCGACGACGCGGCCCGCAATTGCCCCAGCGTTCGCCGGGCATGAATCGGGGCCCATACTTCCGGCCGATCGGAATAACAATGGTCGAGCCGCGCATCGGTCGCCATCCGCGTCAGCTCAGATACATGCTCCGCGGCAAACCCCATCGCCAAATAGTCGGGCCAGCAGTCAGGGTCGCAGCCATTTGTTTCGCCGAGATTCAGCAGTTGTGCAACCGGAGGAAAATACCCAAACTCGTTCATGCATGAACCTCCATGTAAAGTGGCATCGCGGCAGACCCAGCCGCATCTTATCCAAACCAGCGAACCGCGATGAAAACTAAATGCCTCGCGCCGCAGCAACGACTATTTTGCCGCGGTTAACGGCCGAGAATCAAGATCGAATTATCTAGGCAAATGGAGTGGCCGCTGTCGCTCTTAGTTGACACATGGCGAGTGACCAGCGCCGAAATAGAAAGTATGAAAGCGCGGATGGCCGAAGCCGAAGCCAAGCCGTGGGCGATCTCACAAGCTCAACTGACCAAAGCTGGCTTTGTGTACGTGATTTCCAATGTCGGGTCGTTTGGGGAAGAATTAATCCTCGCAAAGAATTCTTTCCATCTCTGCTGGACCCCGAACCCTGAACCCTCATACTCAAATGAAACGACGGCCCGGCCGATGCTGGTGCGGCAGTGAGCGCCGAAATCGGAATGTCGGCCAGCGCCGGTTTTTCGGACTTGCACAACGCGCCACTTCGGCGAGCGCCGGCAATGGGCGATGAGGCTTGGATGGCTGCCGGTGATGTTCACACGCTGACCTTGGGCGCGATGGAACTCGGCCACCGTTTCGGCTAGTCGCATGCCAATGCCCAAGCCTTGAAAGTCGGGAAGCGTGACGAGGCGCGTAATGCGCCGGTGATTTTTGCGACCCATGATCGGCAGAGTTGCGCACAGCGCCACTGGATGGAGATCTGTTTCAGAGGCCATTGCCAACGGCCTCTCGTCAGTTGCGAATGGCAAGTGGTCATTGACCACTGACCTGTCGCGCCACAGCGCCACGTAGCATTGCGCCGACGGATTCAACGCGCCGTTCAGATAGTGATGACGCGCAAAACGTCGCCATTCAGAGCGGTGGCAGCGTTGGACTTCGAGTGGAATGGGTCGTCGACGAAGCGACCTCCGCACGAATTCGCGCGTTGCCATATCGATCACCCAATCGGGCGCAAGCCAATCGAGGACGTCGTAGTGACAAGTGACGGCGACAAACTGCGTCCGAACACGGCCAGAGTGGATGGCTTTGGCGATTGCGGCCGATCCAAAACGGGCGACGCGACGATCGACGAGGCTGGTAAATTCGTCGAAGGCCACGAGCGGGTTCAGGGGTCGAGGTTCGGTGTTCGGTAAGAATTGAGAAGTTGTCGCGGCTGCTGCCAGTGCTCTCGCCAGATCGCATCGGAAGCGCTCGCCGCGACTAAGGACGTGATAGGGTTTGATCCACGACGGTGGCGAGCTGAAGCCGACGGCTGTCAGTAGGTTGATCGTGTCGCGAATCGACATCTTGGAATCCCCTGTGGATTTCGCGTGCTGGTTTTCTTGAATTCTGTACCCCGAAACCTGGATTCCTTGGTCGATGCAATCGATGACGGCACGATCGTTTGGCCACCGAATGTGTTCGATGAATCGCTTGCCAAACAATGATCTGGCGAGCGTCGTTTTACCGCTGCCCGAAGGGCCAACGATGAGGCCGATTTGCCAGGGAAATGAATCGAGCGCCGGGATTTCGACCGTAAATTCTTCGGTCAGCTTTTCGTCGAGTGGCACATCGAACATGCCGGCGATTTGCTGTACGCGAAAGGAGTCGCAGAGCGGGCAGGCGAGTTGGATCTGGTGGAGCATGGGCCAGGTGTCCGGGGGCAGTGGTCGGGAGGAAGTGGTTGGGGGTTACAATCAACGTCGAACGACGACAGCTTTGTTCATCGTTCTTCATTTGCCTTCACAGCGTCATTACTTTGCACTTATGGCCGGCGGCAATGAATTGTTCGTACAGCTTGCGCTGCTGATCCTCGTCGCGGCACTCGACGACGAGTTGGAAGAGAGCGGGGATCGTGATTTTACGCAGGGGGCGTGATGGGTTCATGCCACTGCGATTCGTCGGATTTGAAGCTTGATCGTTCATCGGTATGGTCGATTGCCGCGGATGAAAACCCGCGGAGGGTGAAAGGAAAGTTTTGCGCAGAGGCGCAATGAGCGCAGCGATAATGTCCGGTTCCAGTCAATATCTCTGCGAACTTTGCACCTCTGCGCGCGACGACAGGTCAGTCGTAATTCGCTAATTCCTCAACGACGCCGCGCAGTTGGTCGTCGTCGAGTTTTGCACCTTTCGGCATGCGGCGACTGAGCACGGCGCGAATGGCGGCCAGGCGGTCGGCGAGCGATAGCTTTTCGACGTGCTGAAGCGACAATTCTCCGGCGGGCGAGACGCTGCTGTGGCAAGTGGCGCAGTGTTGGGCGATCGGCGATTGCGCTCTGGACGCCGAAGAAACCGCGGCGTCATGGGCGCGCGGATCGATCACTGCTGTGGACGGATCAACGGCAAACTGCGAATAGCCGTAGAAATACGGCGACGCAACTGCCACGGGGACGGCAACGGGTACGGCAAACGGTACGACGACTTTTGTTGTTGTCGCGTGATGATGTTGCACGTGTCGCACGCGCACCCCATGGCAGGCGGCACGAACCGTGGAGTTTGAAACAATCGAGACAACAGCGACAAGCGAGACAATCAATTTGCGTTTCATGGGAACTGCTCCTGGGATAAGAGGAAATCGAAATGACGTTACGACATGTTTCTCACCACCGAGACACAGAGGCGCGGAGCCGAACAGAACTCTTGATGGGAATGATCGATGGTTGGTCGACCTTGGCACTCGTGCCGAATTATTCTGGGAGTGTCTTCTCGGCGCCTCTGTGCCTCGATGGTAAGTATTCTGACGCGACCAGCGCCGCCTCGGCGAAGCTGGAATCCCATTGGCCGCGCAGCACGGGGCGTCCTTCGAGCAGCGTGAGGATGATGGGGTCTTGCGTCGTGGCAAGCGCCGCGCGAAAGGCTTCGTGCGACAAGCCGACTTCGCGGGCGGCAACGTCGGGCGTGATGGGTAAATAGGCGTAGTTACGAACGACGGCCGCGAGATCGTCGGCAAGTTCGTCAGGTTTCAATCCACCGGCGATTCGATCGAGGGCAGCCGCATACGTTTCGCGGTCGAAATTCATCTGTCGTTGCAATCGCGGCTCGTCGTAGAACTCGGCGGCCCGCTGGACGATTTTCGGATCGTCGCTGAATAGATCGACCCGGCCGGCAAGCAGGCGCGTTTGATCGTCGGCGAACGGACGCAGGCCAGATTCTCGGTGGCAACGAATGCACGAGATCATCGGCACGACGATCCCGTCGCCGTGCGGATCGGAAGTGTCTTTGGCGACTCGATCGGGGACGGCGTCTTGGCGTTTGCCAGCCGAGTTGAATAGCGCGGTTCGCCACAGGCCGTTGGGCGCGACGGCGAACCACTCGCTGGCGTCGAAGCGGAAGGCAAGCGTCGAAGATCGACGAGAGTGGGAAGAGAGAGTTGTCTTTGGATTCTCTCGCTCCTCAGCCGTCCAACTTCGCCCCTCCACGCTAACCGGTCGCCGCAGCGGATCGCGCTCGGCGTCGACTTGCTGCACGTCGAGCGTGACATAGACGCCACCCAGCGGACCTTGCGACCAAATAATGCGTCGCGGTTTGCTGGTAACGCCGCTGACGATGACATTGGCGCCGGCATTGGCTCGCAGGCGATCGACGACGTTGCGATCCAGGCCGAGAGATTTTACGAAGTCGGTTTCGTTATCGGGAATGCCGGCCAATTCGTAGTATTGCGGCGCAGCGGTGACAGTAGCGACAAAATAATCGGCCCGCAGCAGTGCGCCAATCGAGTGAGTGGCGCTGCGCAGTCGTGCGGCGGCAGCCAGATCGGTCCAACCGCCGTCGGTGGATACAATGAGGTGCGAGGATCGTGAGTCGAGGAATGAACGATGGATGTTGACGGTATCTTGCCCTTCACCCCTCGATCCGCGCCCCTGCTCGACAACTTCAGTCCGAAGGTGAAGATACGGGTCGCTCTCCGCGAGCTTTTCCCAGGCATTGAACCAAGCCGTGAATTCGTCGGGCCGCGGGGCAAATTGCGCGACGCTGAATCGCACAAGCGTTGGCGAAATCGACGTGACGTGACTGATGGTTCGCGTTCGACTGAGCGCGTTGAGTGTGTAGTTGACAACCCGCAAGGCTTGCATCCGCCGCGAAGGTTCGATGTTGTAGAGCGTAAGATAGCGCACGCCGGCTTGTGCTTCGTGCGGCAAACGCTCGACGTCGGCTGCCGCCGCGCGAACTTCGTCGGCCGGTGCGATCGCGACAACGGCGATAAGAAAAATTGGCGGCATGATCATGTTAAGTTCTGTTCGAACTGTGAAATCGTGAGAAAACCGATGAACGGGGCTGAAAGCCGGATCGATCAAATCGGAACGAGATTGCATCGCGATGCTGCTAGAGCGTCTTTTTCGCGCATTTCCTTTCGGTAGCCATCTCTTTCAACCACGTTCCCTAGTGGTATCCATCTAGATTCTCGTTGTAGCTTTTTAAGAGCGAACTTTGCCTCCGGGGATCCAGATCCAGACTCCCGGCACCGAGATTTCCGGCGCATCGGCTGGCGGCGCTGGCGGTGCAGTCGCCTCTTCGGCTTGCAGCAGCGCATCGGGGTTGATTAGGCCCCAGCCGTAGCTTGGATCTTGACCGGTGGCGCCGGCATCGGTGGCGGTGCGTCGAAGCTGCTCGCGCAGGTCGGCGACGTTGCGAAGCGGCGTTTCGGGGCGCTGCAAATTGCGATGCAAAGAGACTGCGAGCGCCACCACGCCAGAGACAAACGGCGTCGCCATGCTGGTGCCGGAGAGTTTTGCGTAGCCGCCGTGCAGCCAAGTGGAGAGGATGTCTTCACCCGGGGCGGCGATATCAACCTCCGGGCCACGCGAGGAGAAACGTGTCACTTGGCCGTCGCGATTCACGGCGGCTACTGCGATAGTGTCGCGCCATCGCGCGGGATAGTTCACGCTATTGTCGCGGCCGTCGTTGCCGGCGGCGGCGATGATGAATTTGCCCTTCGAGGCGGCGCGTTCAACGACCGCCAGCAGTTCGCGTTCGGGCTGCGCCGAGCCGAGCGACAGACTGAGGATGTTGGCCCCTGCGTCGCAAGCCCAGTCGATGCCGGCGGCAACGGCCGACGTCGGCCCTGCGCCAGAATCGCCCAGCACTTTGCCCACGAGCAGGCGACAATCGGGAGCAACGCCGACCACGCCGACAGTATTCTGACGCGCGCCAATCGTGCCGGCGGTATGCGTGCCGTGGCCGTGGCGATCGATCGGGCCGAAGCGGCTACGAGTAAAATCGCGGGCATCGTCCAGAGCTTCGACGAGATCAGGATGGGCTTCGTCGATGCCGGTGTCGAGCACGGCGACCTTCACCCCGCTGCCGCGAGTTTGCTTCCAGTGATCGGGAATGTGGTAGGCAAGCAGCCCCCAGTCGATGGTTTCGGCCAGCGTGGTGAAGGTAGATTCAATACGAAACGGTGGGAGGTGTGGCATGGGAGAGATGAGGGTTCAGGGTTCAGGAGCCAGGAAACGGCGATCGACAGTCAAACAGATCCATTGCCGCGGGGTAGATCGGCGAGGAGAGTGCGAACTACGCGTCCTTTCGCAAACGTCGCAACAGTTCGAAGAGTTGCATGAGCAATGTGAACCATTCCGCGAAGCCAAGTGATTGCGAGGAAAATTCCGCCTGATTCGTATCGCTTGACGACTCGAGCGAAATGGTCGATTGCGACGTTGGATTCCTGAAGCTCAACGCATAGCGCAGCACGGCGAGCGCAAGTTCGAAGAGATGCGGATCTTCAGACAGCGAACGCAGCCTGGCGAGTAAGGTCGGATCGACGCCGAGCGCCTGGCCGAGCTTGAGCAGCATGTCGATCGCGCTACGCAGTCCTTCGGACGAACCGAGCGGCTGGCGAAAGTCGCGCAACATGGCAACCAGTTCGAGCAGTTCGCGCAACGACGGAACATGAACGAGGGGTGAGATTTGGACGGACATGGAGAATTTCCTGTTGAGGAGGGTTGGTGGCGGAAACGGGATATTTCGCGGGAGCAGCAACGAAAAAAGCCCGTCGCCGGATGCGTCCGGTGACGGGCTTCGATCTGATACCGCTCGACTCAGCGGCTCTCACAAATACCATTCAGTTGTTTACTGTACTAGCGATCATACAAAGATCGAGACGCAAGTCAACCAGAAAATTCAGATCAGGAGAGAATATTTTCAGTTAGTGATGTAAACATCTGTACCAACAGAGGTTGCGCCGAGACGATGGCATCGACGCGAGCGTGTTTTGTCGCCAGACGAAACCTCGCCGAACCGATCGGCCAAGCAATTGCGCGTGAAGCTCGACTACGTACTGCCGGAGAGCTTATCAAACAGCGCGAGAAGTTCTTTCATCTTGATCGGCGCTGTGGCGATGGCGCGAATGTCGTCGGTTTTCGCGCGACTGGTCCAGCCTTGCTGCTTTGGACCGAGCAACAACACGGCTGGCACCGACTTGGTTTGCGGCAGTTCCGCGAACGCGTTAAAGGCTTCCAGCGACTCTTCGCCGAGGCTGGATGCACTGAACAGCACGCAATCGGCCGGACGGTTCGTGTCCGTAAACAGTCCGGCCGGACGTTGGGGATCGGCGCTTGCCAGCACACGATAGCCCTTGTGCTTAAATTGACTGCGAAGGTTTTCGAGCAATTGCGGATTTTGCTCGATAATTAGCAGCGTCCGCTGCTTGGCGGGCGCTGCCGATGCTTTCTGGTCCTCGCCGTTGCGGCCTGGCGCCGGCGCATGGGAAGCGATGGCCAGCAATTCTCCCAGCATTTCGGAAGGAGTTTGATGGCGCGATTCCGGATCGAGCTTGATCGCCTTATTGACGACCGCGACAATCTCGGCAGGCAAATAGGGCTTCAGCTCCGTAATGGGAACGATCGATTCCAGTCGCGTGCGGCTCAAGCGGACCGATCGGTCGCGAGTTTCCTCGAGCGCGGTTCGGCCGCAGAGCATTTGGTAATAAATGCAGCCGAGGAAGAAAATGTCGCTGCGGGTGTCGTCTTTGCGCACACCAGTGGCGCGTTCGAGCGCGGCATAGTCGATGGTTCGCGCGTTTTCCGATTTTTCGTCTTCGTCGAAGCCCGCCAGGCCGAAATCCACCAGTTTCGCTTGGCCGAGGCTGGAGACGAGCACGTTGGAGGACTTCAAGTCGCGGTGAGTCACGCCGCGCTGAAAGGCGTAATCGAGACCGCGACAAATATCGATCGCGATCCGCGTGGCCTCGATCGGATCGAAGTGCCCGCGGCGCTTGAGAAATTCGCGCAGGTTCTGGCCTTCGATGAATTCCATCACCAGATAACAGCAGTGCGGCAACTCGACCGCTTCCAGCAGACTGACGATGTTTGGATGGCGGAGGGCCTTGCCCATTTCGCCTTCACGCATGAAATTGTCGCGATCCTTTTTTTCCTTGAAGAACTGGCTACGCAACACCTTAATCGCCCGCATCTGGCCCGTGTGGCGATGGGTGGCGCGATAGACCCGAGCAAACGTGCCGCGGCCGACGAGATACAGCACTTTATAATCGCCGTAGTAGTATCCCCCGCGGTCCCCTTTGAGCAGCTTTTCGAGTTGGTAATTGGTGAGCAGTTCGCGGCGCAGCAGACACTGCTTGAATTGCTCGGGATCGACGTCGTGACCTGTTCCCAATTCATTCCAGACGTCGCTGAGTTGGCGCTGGGTGACAAGGTCGCGGTCGAGCGCGGCTTGAGCGATTTGTTCCGAGGTCCATTCCGACATGGCTGGCAAGGCTGGTTTTCCCCAATTCAGTAGGTCGAGCGAATACGCCTGACGTGTTTTCGCAACGGGTTAGCCTGGAAAGGTTGGTCGACGGCAAACTGCGGTCCGATGGACCCGGCGGACTGCTTTAAATATCGTATCCCGCTGGAAGGATGGCTGCAATGAGCGGTGAATTCGACGGCCATTGGGCCGAATCGCGATTCCGCGGCGGCTCTCGATGCTGTTTTGCGTCGCTGAAATGCCCCCCGCTCACGCTCAAATTCCGTCCAATTGCTTGCGAAATTCATCGCGTTCTCGGCGGGTGGCCTCTAAGTCGAACATCAGGTATTTCATGTCCAGTCGCAATTGGCTGAGCGCGTCTTGCACCAGGTTTAGAATGCGACGGCGACGTTTGGTGCTTTCAATCACTCGTTCAATGGCCGGGCCAAGCTGGCCGCGATGCTGCGATGGTAGTAAGTCGATGCCTTTGCAAAGGGCGATGACATCGGCCGGAAGTTCATCGGCCGGAAGTTGGTCGAAGCGGCTGGTGGGATTCATCGATGGTTCAAGCCTTAGAAGTGAGGAATTGCAGATAAGCAGTGGTTCTTAGAGCAGGGGCTGTGCCGATCGTTCCGCGGACTGCAATCGATTGCTCTAAGTTTATAAATAATCAAAAGTTACGCAATTTTCCATGCTTTGACGCAAATTTGGTTCAATGCTGCCACGATGCAACGGCCGATCTGGCGTCGAGTTGTAAATCTTGATACAAGGCCAAGTTGCATCAATTCCGGCCGATGCGACTGTACGATGCAGAATTGCTTCATGGCCTTACGCGAAAAGTTCGTCTACACAGCCTCAGGAAAACTTCCCATTGGAAGTTGCGCGATGGAGCGCCAACTCGATATTCTCCGGCACCGATTTGGCCCCGGCCAATTTCTTGGCTGTCGCACAGTTCAGGTCGCTGTGACTCTATTCGTCTGCGCGATCTGCATATTTTATCGATCGACGAATGCACTTGCCGCCTGGCAAGAGGGATTTGAGTCGCCAAACATTAGTTGGGCCGAGGCAAAAGCCGATGTTGCCCACCGCGTGGTCGATCACCGACGGGTGACCGGATCGCCGCACGGCGGAAAGGTGGCCGAATACATAAAGATTGAAGCCGCCGACGGCACCTATGTCTATTTCTCTCACGACATTCCGCCGGCGCGAATCATTGCCGAACTGGTGCCAAGTATTTGGGTGAATGCCGACCGGCCGGGGATACGCCTTGCCGCTCGTCTTGTTTTGCCGCATACCATCGACACTCGCACGGGTCAACCATTGACGGCCATTGTTCACGGCACGGAGCGCGAGAGTACCTATTCGCAGACTGGCCGTTGGCAGCAACTGCGGATCACCGATTTACCATTGCAACTAAATCGCAAATTAGTCGTGCTGCGAGCGGAGCACGGTTCGCAGGTCGATGTACGCGAGGCATACATCGACCAGGTGTGGCTCAATGCCTACGGCGGTCGCGACGTGACGTCCACGCTGATCGACGATTTGGAAGTGGCGGGGCTGGTGCCACGAATGCCATCGGCACAATCGTCCGGCCCAACCGAAGCGGCCAACATCACGACCAAGTCTCCGACCGGCGACACGAACGCCGTGGGGCAAATTGCGCTACGCGGCACGGTTCTCTACGTTGACGGGCGACCATTTTTTCCGCGAATCATCCAATCGCAAGGCGAGCCGCTTACTTGGTTGAAGGAATTGGGGTTCAATGCGGTTCGAATCCCTTCTCCGCCAACGCCAGAGTTGCTCGATGAAGCCCGCCAAACGGGAATGTGGCTGATCGCGCCCCCGCCTCAAGACATTTGGCAAAATACGGATGAACCATCGGGTGGTCCAGGCATGTCGGGGCTGCCGGTGCGCAGGGCGCCTCGAGCGGCAAGTCAAAATCCACTTGTCAATTCGCACGGGCAGAACGCCTCGTACGGGCAGGCTGCGATTGCCCGCGACGCCCAGGAGATCGGGCCGCAGTACGATCGCGTCTTGGCGTGGCATTTGGGCTCGGGTTTGGCTGCGCAGGATGTGCCCCGAGTCGCCGCAATGGCGAAGCAACTTGCCACGGCCGACCGGTCCATGAATCGGCCGATCGTTTGCGATGCCGAGGAAGAGCTGTTCAACTACACGTCGCACGTGCCGATCTTGTCGGTTCATCGTTTTCCGCTGGGGAGCGATTTGGAGTTGTTCGACTACGGTTCGTGGTTGAAAGAGCGCCCGCGTTTGGCCAGGCCCGGCAAACCGCTGTGGACCGTCATTCAAACCGAGCCATCGCCGACCATTGTCGCGCAAGTAAAGTCGCTCGGCGGACCCGGCACGCCCCACCCGACGATCGATGCCGATGCGCTGCGCCTGCTTACCTATCAAGTTTTTTCGGCCGGCGTGCGGGCAGTGGAATTTGCCTCATCGTCGCGACTAGACGCCGCCGATAACGCGACGCGAATTCGTGGATTTTCGCTGGCGCTGCTCAACTTGGAGCTGGAGCTACTCGAACCGTGGGGTGCCGCCGGCAGTACGCCGACACCCATTTCCTCGCGCGATCCGAACTTGCGCGGCGTGATGATCGGAGCCGATGGAACCAAAATGGTCGTCGCGATGCGCTGCCCAAAAGGCTCGCAGTATGTTCCTCAGCCGGCACCGATGCAGGCGGCTGGCGCATCGTTCACGGTGGCGGGCGTGCCAGAATCGCATGCCGTGTACGAAGTGACGCTCGCCGGTGTGCGGGAAATTCGGCGCGAACGGATCGTCGGTGGCACATCGGTGTTGATCGAAGATTTTCCACTCACGGCGCTGGCCATGATTACCTCCGATCCAATCGCCGTGAAGTCGATGACGGAGCGCGTGAAGGCTCTCACTCCACGGGCGGTAGTGCTGCAACGTGAATTGGCCATGGCGATGCTCGCCGATACGGAACAAGTTCAATCCCGGATGGCGGCAAACTCTCAATTGCCCCCGGCGGCCGTAACCTTCAACGCGGCCCGCACGGCTCTTGCAGCGTCGGACCAATGGCGAGCCGCCAAGAATTGGGAAAACGCATATTTCGCGGCCCGCAATGCGGCGGTCGCTCCGGCGCGCTGGCGGCGAGAAGTTTGGAACCGAGCGACTTCGGAGCTTAGTTCGCCGATCGCCAGCCCGCTGGCGACATGCTTTGCGACGCTTCCCGATCAACTAAACTTCGCGGCGTTGCTCGCCAGCGCTGTCGGCGGAGAAAATTTGCTCGTGGGTGGCGAGTTCGAAGATCTACAAGTCATGCTTACGGCCGGCTGGCGGAATTTCGAACATCCCCAGCCGCAACTGACAACCTCGGTCGAGCTTTCGCCGCTAGCGCCGTCGTCGGGTCGCTTCTGCTTGCGCCTGCAAGCGCTGCCTGAAAAGGCCGACGCTCCACCGGCGCTGGTCGAATCGCCGCCGCTGTGGGTGACGAGTGCGCCGGTGCAACTAGAAGCGGGAGACGTCGTGTGCATCCGCGGCCAAGCGCGGGTGCCAACGAAAATCAGCGGCAGCGTCGACGGGCTGATGATTATCGACTCGCTGGGCGGCGATGCCCTGGCGGAACGCATCGACGACACCAAGGAGTGGCGAGAATTTGTCCTTTATCGAGCCGCCACACAGCACGGCCCGCTCGCCGTCACCTTTGCCTTGACCGGCATCGGCGAAGCCGCAATCGACAACGTGTCGATCCGCCTGATCCGACACGGCAACGGCCGGCCGGTGGAACGGTCGCCAATCGAGCCGGCATTGGCTCCCGGAATTGCTCCACGACCGTTCTGATCGAATCGTGGATTCGTTGCGGACCATCGCGGCCTTTGTCTCACGCGGGGCAACTACTCGGGTCGAAACCAGTGAATCGTCCCCTGCGTGGTCAAAAAGTAGGTCTCGCCCGTTTCATCTTCGCCGAACGAGAACACCGGCATTTGCTTGGGGTCGATCCTGTGGACGGCCGTCGCTTTGCCGATCGTTTCGTCGTAGGTCAGCACGTAAACTTCGCCGGAAACGTAGTCGGCAAATAGATACTTGCCCACCAGTGCCGGCACATGTTTCCCGCGATAAATGTTGCCGCCGGTGATCGATTTGCCCAGGTCATGGTGATATTCGAAGATTGGATCGATCGGTTTGCCGACGATCTTCGCGGGGACCGGACCTGGCTTGGGCGGCAGATTGAACTCGGTGAATTTGTGGAAACTTTCGCGGAGGTTCCAGCCGTAGTTGCCGCCGCGCTCGATGATGTCGATTTCTTCCCAAGTGTTCTGACCGACTTCGCCGGCCCATAGTTTGCCGGTGACGCGATCGAAGGCGATTCGCCAGACGTTGCGGATGCCCAGCGCCCAAATTTCCGGGCGCGCGTCGGGCACATCAACGAACGGGTTATCCTTCGGACTGGCGTACTTTTGGCCGAGGTCGTGGTGATCGACGTCGATGCGCAAGATTTTTCCAAGCAGCGTGCCGATATTCTGCGCGTTGCCGTGCGGATCGTTGGCCGCGCCGCCGTCTCCCAGGCCAATGTAAAGATAGCCGTCGGGTCCGAAGACGATCGTGCCGCCGTTGTGATTCCAAAACGGCTGCTTGATTTCCAGCAGGATCTCTTCCGACTGCGGATCGACGATTTGTGGATTGTCTTTCGACAGACGAAATCGCGAGATGACCGACTTCAGGCCCCCCTTGGCAGTGTAATAAACGAACAACTCGCCGTTTTGTTTGAACCTGGGGTGAAACGCCAAACCGAGCAGCCCCTCTTCGTTCTCTCGGTCCTTGTATTCGACACGCTCGACGATATCGAGCAACAGCGCCGGCTGCTCGACGCGTTGATCGTTGGCAAACAGAAACAGCTTGCCGTATTGCGATACGACGGCAATGCGATTGGTGCCGTCGGGCGGATAGGTCAGAAAAATCGGCCGCTCGAACGTCAGGTTGGGAAATGCCCGTTCGATCTTCACCGGCGCTGGGTCGCTGCTGATCGAGACAGGCGACGTCTTCGGCAGATCCTCCGCGGCGGCGGAACGAAGATCGACCGTTTGCGCGATCGCGATGCCCAGAGCGACGACCAGCACGACAGAAATCAGAGCTAGAGCGAACGTTCGTCGTAGTTGCATGAATCTCTCACAATGGCGGGGTAATGATGGCTGGCGAATCGACCTCGAAAATCAGTGTCAAGATAACGATTCTTGCGGCAGGTTTCCACCAGCGTTCGAGACTTGACCAGGGCTTTGTCGAGAATCTTCCATCAGGGTAAACTTGCTCCATGCCGCTCTACGACATCGCCGTTGCCACGATTGACCGTCGCCAACAATCGCTGGCCGATTTCCGCGGCCAAGTGCTGCTGATCGTGAACGTCGCCAGCCAATGCGGGTTTACGTCGCAGTATGCGGGGCTGGAGGCACTCTATCGCAAGTACCAAAATCGGGGTTTTTGCGTGCTTGGCTTTCCCTGCGACCAGTTTGGCCATCAAGAGCCGGGGGACGAAGCAGCGATTCGCGAGTTTTGCTCGACGACCTACGACGTGACCTTTCCGATGTTTGCCAAGATCGAGGTCAACGGCGACGGCGCGCATCCGCTCTACGTGTTCCTGAAATCGCGGCAGGCCGGCATTCTCGGCACCGAAGCCATCAAATGGAACTTCACCAAGTTCCTCGTCGATCGCCAAGGCAAGGTCGTTCATCGCTATGCCCCAACGACCTCTCCCAAAGCGATTGAGTGCGACATCGAAACGGCACTGAGTTAATACGCGTGTCCGATCGAGGCTGCCGGATGCTCGGGTGAGCGTTGGAATTTTCGTCGGTCGATGAAAAAATCTTTTTGGTCTTCCGATCCACTTGGCTTCGTTGCGCAGCGAATATGGGTTGATCGTAGTTACTACATGCGGCTTGCTTGGGTTTGAATTCTCGTAATGGATAACCTATCGCGACTCGACTGCGTGCAAAAATTATGCGAGGCCGCGCGTTAAACTTTACGCGGCTTCGCCAGCTTACGCCCGTTGCTAGCATTTGATGACGATTTCCTAAGTTGCGCCGTTTCACTGGTATTGTCTGGCCGCGCGCATTGACTTAAGCTTCTCGTCTCCAAGGCGTTGGAAAGCGCACTCCTCTGCAGTCCAGCTTTCCCGCTTTTGCCTTTACGGCCCAGCGTGAAGCGCACATTTACTTGCCCGCACTCACCCACCGCGTGTCAGGGAAGACACCGTATGTTGCAAGAATCACTCGCCGCGAGCACCTCCAGCACGAGTCTTCCAGGCGATTTGCCTGTTTCCGCTCTCCATCTTCCGCACCCGCAAGCGACCCCCGAAAATTTTGGCGGCTCGCTGCGACAAGCGATTTTTCGCACCCAGCAATGGCTGATCTCGCAGCAGCACCCTGAGGGCTACTGGGTTGCGGAACTGGAAGGCGACACCATCCTCGAAAGTGAGTTCTTGTTGTTGTTGGCGTTTCTGGGTGAAGAGCGTACGCCGTTGGCGAAGAAGTGCGTACAGTATTTGCTCGAAAAGCAGACTTCCGAAGGCTATTGGACTCAATACCCTGGCGGGGAAATCGACATCAGCGCGAGCGTGAAGGCCTATTTCTCGCTCAAGCTCACTGGCCACGATCCATCGGCCGAATACATGCAGCGCGCCCGCGCGGCAATTTTAGCCAACGGCGGCGCCGACGCGGTTAATAGCTTTACTCGATTTTACTTGGCATTCCTGGGCCAAATCCCCTACGATGCCTGCCCGAACGTGCCGCCAGAGTTCTTGCTGCTGCCGAAGTGGTTCCCCGTAAACCTCTATTCGATTAGCGCCTGGTCGCGGACGATTCTCGTGCCACTGTCGATCATGTCGGCGTTTCAGCCGGTGCGCAAGATCGAACCGGATCGCGGCATTCGCGAACTGTTCCTCAGTGATCCGCTCCAGTGGCCGTATCCGCGCTGCCCCGGCCTCAAACACAGCAAGCGGCTGATTAGCTGGGAACATTTTTTCCACTGGACCGACCGAACCTTCAAGTTCTTGCAACAGCATCGGCTGATGCCGCTGCGAAAGAAGGCGGTCAACGTCGCCAAGCGGTGGATGGTCGATCGCTTTGTCGGCAGCGACGGCCTGGGAGCGATCTTTCCGCCAATGATTTGGAGTATTGTTGCGCTGCGCTGTCTTGGCCACGGCGATGAATCGCCTGAAATGAAATACTGCCGCGAGCGCCTGTGGGGCCTCGTGATTGAAGCCGAGCATTCCGCCCGGTTGCAGCCGTGCAAGTCGCCCGTCTGGGATACTGCCATCACCCTGCGTGCGCTGGCCGACAGCGGCGTCGACGCCGATCATCCGGCGGCCGAACGGGGCGTGCAATGGCTGCTCGCCCAGGAAATTCGCACTCGCGGCGATTGGGCCACGACGGTGAAAGCCCAAGCCGGCGGCTGGTGCTTTGAATTTGGGAATCCGTACTACCCCGATTGCGACGATACGGCAATGGTCATGCTCGCACTGCGTGAATCGTTCGCCGAGCCACACGCGCGCTCGCCTTCACTGCCGCCGCCGCTGCGATTGGTTGCCGAAACGACGGCCGCAACTCTGCCCGATGCCAGGCGCAAAGCGATGATGCTCGACGACATCAACGGGGCCACGCAACGCGGCTTGCAGTGGTTGCTCGCGATGCAAAATAAAGACGGCGGTTGGGGCGCTTTCGACTGCGACAACACCGCCGAGTTTCTCTGCCATGTGCCATTCGCCGATCACAACGCGATGATCGACCCCAGTTCGCCCGATCTGGCGGCCCGCGTGATCGAATCGCTAGCGAACATGGGCAAGCGGCTTGGCGATGGGGCGATCGATCGCGCCGTCGATTACCTCCGACGCACCCAAGAACCCGACGGCAGTTGGTTTGGCCGCTGGGGCGTGAATTACATCTACGGCACGTGGCAAGCCATCGTCGGCTTGACGGCGGTCGGCATATCGTCGCACGATCCGATGATTGTGGCCGCCGCGAATTGGCTGATCGCCCACCAGCAACCATCTGGCGGCTGGGGCGAATCCCCCGACAGCTACGCCGATCCGACGCTCCGCGGCCAAGGGCGCGAAACGCCTTCGCAAACCGCGTGGGCGCTACTCGGCTTGGTGTCCGCAGGCATGCATAACCACCCTGCCGCTCTCCGCGCCGTCGATTATCTGGTCAATCGCCAAAATCTCGACGGCACCTGGGACGAAACCGAATTCACCGGCACCGGCTTCCCGCGCGTGTTTTACTTGCGCTACCACTACTACCGCATCTACTTTCCACTGATCGCCCTTTCGCGCTGGACCAAAGCGGCAGATTGGAAAATGCAAGTGGAAAATTGCAATTTGCATTCCTGAACCCTAAATCCTGACCCCCGAATCCTCTCTCATGTCCGTTCCGCTCTCACAAATGTGGACCGTCGCCAGCTATGTGTTGGCCAAACGGCTGCGCGGGGTGAAGCGGTATCCGCTGGTGCTGATGCTCGAACCGCTGATGCGGTGCAATTTGGCCTGCGCTGGCTGCGGCAAGATTCAGCATCCGCCCGAAATTCTGCGCAAGCAGCTTACGCCAGAGCAATGCATTCGGGCTGCCGAAGAATGCGGCGCGCCGGTGGTCTCGATTCCCGGCGGCGAGCCGCTGCTCCATCCGCAAATCGACGAAATCGTCGCGGGCCTCGTCGCGCGGAAGAAGTACGTCTATCTGTGTACGAACGCCATCAAGCTCGAAGAAGCTTTGCCGCGATTCAAGCCGTCGAAATACTTTTCGTTCTCGATCCACCTCGACGGCCCGCGCGACGAGCACGATTTGGCCGTCTGTCGCGATGGTGTTTACGACGTCGCCGTCCGCGCGACGAAAGCCGCAATTGACGCCGAGTTTCGTGTGACGACGAATACGACCCTGTACAACGACGCCAATCCAAAGCGGTTGCGAGCGTTCTTCGATGCGATGATGCGGCTTGGCGTCGAAGGTATGATGCTCTCGCCGGGCTACAGCTACGCGAAAGCGCCCGATCAAGACAATTTCTTGCATCGCCAGAAAACGATTCGGTTGTTCCGGCAGTTGCTCGGCAAACGCAATCGCGGCTGGCGATTCAACCATTCGCCGTTGTTCTTGGAATTTTTACAAGGCAATTGGGATCTCGAATGCACTCCGTGGGGCAATCCCACCTACAACATCTTCGGCTGGCAGAAGCCTTGCTACCTGCTCGACGATGGCTATGTGCAATCGTTCCAGGAACTGCTCGACACGACCGATTGGAACTCCTACGGTCGCGCGAGCGGCAATCGCCGCTGCCAAGATTGCATGGTTCACTGCGGCTACGAACCCTCGGCCGTGAACGCCACGTTCGGCTCACTCCGCGGCATGTGGGGCGCAGCACGAGCGCTGATTTTTGGTTCCAAGAAGCCGCAAGATTCCATCTCGCACGACGACAACTCCGCCGCGGGCAGCAAGGATATTCTCGATCGGCATCCAGTGCTGCCTTCACTGCCCGTAGTCACGGCGCATCCCGCCGGCTGCCGCTCCGGAGCCTGTGGCGAAAAGCCGCTCGTGCCGAGTATCTCGCTAATCTCTCGCTCGGCGTAATCCGCAATTCTCATTGTCGGGCGCCTCGCGGCGTATGCTTGACGAGAATCGCACATCGGCCGCTCATCACGATTCGGAGACTTCGTCTGTCGATGATCATTTTTCCGGGTATGGATTCCCTCCTTGAAAATCCTGCCCTTGGGCTGAAGATTCATCGACTCTGCACTGCCGCCACTGACATATTTTCGAAGCCGAGCCTATCTCCACCGAGCGACTCGGCGGCTCAGGAATTGCCGTGCTAGCACCGCCGTCTTCCGTTGTGGCAATCGTGCGATGCGGTTAGAATCTGCAACCTGCGCATGGATTGCGCGCTCGCATGTTTCATCAAGGAAGATGGTATGAGTTCTGCAATCTCGATTTCGTCGCCCACGCCGGCTTCAAGCGCTTCCCCTTCGGAGCAGCTCAGCTACGCCCGGCAAATCATTTCGATGGAGGCTCGCGCGCTCGATTCCGTCGCCTCTCGGCTCGACGAGGCGTTCTGCCGCGCGGTCGATCTCATTTATCGTTGCACCGGCAGCGTCATCGTCAGCGGCATCGGCAAAGCAGGCTTAATTGGTCAAAAGCTGGCAGCGACTATGGCTTCAACCGGCTCGCGCAGCCACTTTTTGCATCCGGCGGAAGCCATTCACGGCGACCTGGGGCGCATCCATCGCGACGACGTGGTGCTAATGCTCTCGCAAAGTGGCGAAACCGAAGAAGTCGTGCGATTACTCCCGTCGATCAACCGAATCGGCTCAGCCCTCGTGGCGGTCACGGGCCGGCCGAAAAGCAGGCTCGCCGTGGCGGCCACCGCGGTCATCGACCTCGGCCCGCTGCAAGAAGCCTGCTCGCTGGGGCTGGCCCCCAGCACCAGCACGACCGCGATGCTCGCCGTCGGCGATGCACTCGCGCTGGTCGTTAGCCGAATGAGAGATTTCAGCCGCGAAGATTTTGCCAAATTCCACCCCGGCGGCAGCCTCGGACGCCAGCTTGCGCGCGTGGACGACTACATGCGACCTCTCGCCGAATGCCGCCTGGCCGATTGCCACCACACGCTGCGCGAAGTGCTGGCCGAAGCAAAACTGCCAGCGCGGCGCACGGGTGCGATCATGGTCGTCGATCGCGACGGCCGCCTGCGAGGTCTCTTCACCGACAGCGACCTGGCGCGGCTGTTCGAACAACGACGCGACGAACGGCTCGACGGCCCGATTCGCGGCGTCATGACGAAAAACCCGACCCACGTGCCGCAAGGCTCGATGATGCCCGACGCGGTCGCCATCATGGCCGAACGCGGCTTCAGCGAATTGCCCGTCGTCGATACCGTTGGCAAACCAGTCGGAATCTTGGATATCACCGACATTGTGGCGATGTATCCTGAGAGCCGTGCTCGCGAGGAAGCCCAGTCGTGGAACGGCGCGGAGAATTCCGGCCGCTTCGCGATGGGCGCGGCTCATGCTTCCCATTCGCCGATTGGCTCTACGCAGCCGTCAAACTCTTCCCACATCTCGCGACCCAAGAACCCCGCATTGCTAAAATTACATTCTCGGGATGACGAAGGCACGTGAGTTGCTTGAACTAGGTTGAGGACGAAATGCAAATTGCAAATTGCAGACTGCAAATTGCAAATGCGAAGGCGCTGAAGCCAATCTTGAGTCATCTTTAATTTTCACTTTGCATTTTGCATCGATCAATCATGAACCTCTCCACCCGTTGCCAACCGATCGAATTGTTGCTCTCCGACGTCGACGGTGTACTCACCGACGGCGGCGTGATTTTCAATAACCAAGGAATCGAAATCAAGCGTTTCCACATTCGCGACGGGCTAGGTATTCGGCTTTGGCAGCGCGCGGGGCATCACTTCGGCATCATCACCGGTCGCGCCTCGCATATTGTGCAGCTTCGCGCGGTCGAGCTAGGCGTCGATCTGGTGCGACAAGGGGTCGACGACAAGTTGCCGGCGGTAAAGCAAATCATCGCCGAGCGCCACTTGAAGCCCGAACAAGTTTGCTATGTTGGCGACGACCTGCCCGATTTGCCGGTGCTCAAACACGTCGGACTGGCCGTGACGATCGGCGATGGCAGCGACGATCTGCGCCAGTCGGCCCACTATGTGACCAAAGCCAACGGCGGGCACGGCGCGCTGCGCGAAGTGATCGAACTATTGCTCAAGGCGCAAAACCGCTGGCAAGATGTGCTGCGAAAGTTCGGCGCGTGAAATGAAAAATGAAGAATGCAAATTATGATACCTCAAAAATAAAGACCGTCCCGTCACAGGACGACGCAAGCCAGCGATCTTGACGTCTACGTTTCATATTTTGCAAATCGCATAATCATTTCCCATGTTCTCCCGCCTCAAACGCACCGCGCTCGCTTTCTTGGCCGTGCTGGCGGCGTTTGGAACCTATCGTCTGGTGGTAGTGCCGTTGATCGATCCGCCGCTCGAAGAATCGCGCGTCGCCAAGACGGATTCCGCCGATCTCACGCCGCTGACGGAGCAAAATCGTCTCGGCCCCTATTTGCGGTTTTTTCCCGCAGGCTCGTGGGAACGACAGAATCCGATGGTCATGGAAAGCGACACGACGAAGGTGGTCATCGGCGATTACAAAGTCGGCAATGGCCGCGATTTTCCTCAAAATTGCGTCCGCTTTCAGCCCTGCACGCTCATCTTGTTGCCCGATGGCGAATTTGACGTCGATCGTCCCGACGCTCGACGGCGCATAGTCATCCTGCAAGCCAAGCAAGCGACGCTTAAATTTGCCGAGGACATCGACATTAGCAAAATGCAACTCAGCAATCTTACCGGAGGAAATATTCCCGGCGAAGTCACGATCTTTAGCCCTCCCACCCGGCCCGACGGCGGCGACGACCTGCGGATCGTTGCCCGCGACCTCGAATTGGCGGGAAACAAAATTACTTCGGCCCATCCCGTCAACTTTCGATTCGGCGAAAGCCACGGCACTGGCGACGATTTGACGATCACCCTGTTGCCCGGGAAAAACTCCGGCGGACCTCTGGGGCCTGGCATCGGCGGCATTCAAGATTTCACGCTCGATCGCGAAGTGCAAATGCACCTACAGCCAGGCGAAGCGGGCTTCATTCCCGGCGACGATCGAGCCGCGCAGAAAAAGGCCGATCGCAACTTGCCCATCGATATTCGCTGCACCGGACCGTTCACCTTCGACTTGGTCGCTTACATCGCCGAATTTCACGACAACGTGGTCATGCTGCGCCCCAACCCGCCGGGACGCGACGATCGCTTGACTGCCGCCCTCGTCAGCGTTTTTTTTGCCGAACGCGAACTCACGCCGACCGAAAGGGCCAGAAAAAACGCGGCCAAAAGCCCTGATCCGGCCGCGGGGGAACCAATTCCCGACGGCCAGAAGATGCCGCGACTGGTGCCGCAAAAATTCAAAGCTCGCGGCGCTCCAGTCGTGCTCGATGCGCCGTCGAACCAAGTGTATGCGGTCGGCGATGAAATGGAATACGATCGATCGACCGGTCGCATTTCGCTGAAGGCCGCAGAAGGCGCCAAGCCAGTCTACTTGAAAATCCGCGATGAAAACGAAGCCGAAGCTCGAACGCTGCACTATCAGCAAGCGCCAACAGGCCGCTTGATCGGCCAGCTCTACTCGGACGGCCCAGGATGGCTGCGGGCGCGACCCGACGAAAAATCCGACGACGAAATCATCGCGCGCTGGGAAAAAAAGGTCGTTCTGCGACCGGACCAGAACGAGCACTTGCTTTGGATCGTCGGCCATGCGCATGTCGAATACACGGATACTGGGCTGATCGATGCCCCCGAAATTTGCCTGTGGCTCAACGAATTAAGTGCCGATGTCGTGTCGCCCGGCGCGATTCGCTCGGCAGCGACATCCGACCAAATTCGAGCCCGTGTGCGCCCGGCGCGGCTGCTGGCGATCGGCGATGCTGAAAAAAAGAGCGCCGATCCAGACAAGCGGCTCGTCCATTTCGAATCTCGTCAGCTCGACGGTGACATGGACGAGCTGCGCGCCTGGTTTCGCGCCACCGGCTCCAATCCCAACGCGCTTGCCAACCGGCCGCCGCGCGACCCCAATCGTCGCCGATCGCCCAATGAACCGCGCCAGCGCGCCGTCGAACGCGACAAAGATCACTACCAGGTTTCGTGCCGCGCGATTGAGGCGGGAATTGCGCTCGATGGCTCGCGTTCCGAGATTCAATGGGCAAAGCTTGTCGACAGCGTGTCGTTCCATCAAACACCGGAAAAAATGGGAGATCCACCCCCGCTGAGCATCCACGGCGATTGGCTCAGCTTGAGCGACGCCAACACTTCGCAAGAACACGTCACGGTCGCCGGCCAACTGGCCAACATCAAGGCGCAAGACATGACCATGCGCGGCGCCACCGTCCAGCTCGATCGCGGTAGCCGGCGGCTCTGGATCGATGGCCCCGGCGAGATGCTGCTGCCGCCCCGCCAGCAGGCCGCGGGGCAGTTTCAACCCGTCTCGGCTTCGAGCCAACCGCGCGATGCGCTCGCCATGTCCAACCGCGGCCCACTGACCGTCCAGTGGAAGGATGGAATGAATTTCGATGGCCACACGATCGCGCTCCGCGGCAGCGTTGTGGCCAAGCAAGTCACCGCCGACGCCGAACAATCGATCCGCAACGAACTGCTCAAGGTCACGCTCCGCGGCCAAGTCGATTTCAGCGACACCCGCCAGCGCCAGCAACAGCTCGAAGTGGAACTCGTCGAAGCCCCTGGCCATGCGCTGCTCGAACACCTCTCGTATCACAACGGCCAACCCCTGACCGTCGATCGCATGTGGCTGACCGATCTGGTGGTGAACCAAATCACCGGCGAGGTCCGCTCGGCCGGCCCTGGCATCGCGAAAAGCTGGCGCTATGGCCCGCGACAAGATCTCTCGGCGACCCTGCCTGCTTCTCGCGGCCCTGTCGATCCCACAAAACCCGACGCCGTCGCTAAACCCGACGAAAATCAAATCAACTACTCTCAGGTCGAATTCCAAAATGGCGTCGGTGGAAACGTCCTCGAAAATCAGCGCAGCATCACCTTCAACGACCGCGTCCGCGCCATGGTTGGCCCCGTGCCCGATTGGCAAACGGAATTGGCCGACGAATCGTCGCAGCCTGGCAAGATGGTGTTGCACTGCGATCAACTGACCGTCGCGCAACCACCGCGAATTTCCAACGAAGCTCCGTCGACAAATGTTGTCGCCGTCGGCAATACGCACATCGAAGGAACCGGCGAACGAGGCGAATTGTTCAGCGCCGACGGATACTCGCTCAAGTACGACCAGGCCAAAGACCAAGTCCGGCTCGTCGGCGACGGCCGCACGCCCGCGCAGGCGTTTCGCCAAGAACGCATCGGCGCCGAACGAACGCACGTCAGCGGCACAACGCTGGTCGGCTCGCGCAAGTCCGGCAGATTCAATAATTTCAGCGGCCAACTACAACACATCGACGGCTCGATGCTGACGCCGCAACCTGCGCCGCGCACTAGTCCAGCGCCGCAGCCATCGCCCCCAATGTCGCAGTAGCGTTTCCACAAAGGTGCCGCGCTGAAAACCGTTGTCGCGGACCACCGTCTCGACGCCTGATCTCATCGCCGGGCTTGCGTTTGCCCCATAGATCCACGAAATCGACCTGAGCTACGGCTATTCTGACGGGCAGGATCGAATCGGTGCTTCAATCGTACCATTGACACCTGGCGGATTTGCGGCGATTTCGAAGGCGATTTCATGCCGGTGTCGCCTGGCCGCAGTCTTGAGCATCGCAAGGATGAGTCTTTGCAACGACGACACGCGCGATGCCGCCCCGCCGTTCTTCGAGGTAAAAAAGTTTCTCGCCGTAACTGTTTGCCCGTCCACCACTTGCGCGGCGACCATGAAAATTTTTGCAATCGGGTCTTGATTTAGTACATTAGTTCAGTATATAACAATGTACCTAACGTAAACTGATCGTATGCTTCTATCCACTCTCGACCAATCAATCTGATGAACCGCCTTTCTCCCCTCGACCGCCTGGCCGACCAGCTTCGCGAATCCTATAGCCAGTGGTGGGACAGCGTTGTCGATCCCCGCGAACCTTATTGGGACGACAGCCAGACGTGGCTGCCGCTGGCCGCGGGCGATTCGGCCGCCATCGCGCACGGCTGCCCCAACAGCGACGCACAGCTTGCCGAAATTCGCGGCCAATGCCGCTTGCTTGCCTTGGAAAACGAATTTGCCATCAACGGCCACGAAAACCGCGTCAGTTACATTGTTGGCCCCGGACACACCTATCGCGCCACGGTTCGCAAGGGCCAACGGGCGCGGTCGGAATTGGTCGCCGAGGTGCAACGGACGATCGACGAGTTTATCGAACTGAACGGTTGGCATCGCCGCCAGCAGGAAATCGTCCGCAGGCGCGATCGTGATGGCGAAGCCTTCTTGCGATTCTTTTCCAGTCGCGACGGCACGTTGCGAGTGCGATTCATCGAACCCGATCAAATCATCACTCCCTCCGATCGGGCTTCCGACTCGATGGCCCGGCTAGGAATTCTTACCGATCGCGACGATGTGGAAACCGTCCGCGGCTATTTTGTGGACGGCCGTTTGATCGATGCCGCCGAGATTCAGCATCGCAAGGCGAATGTCGATGCCAATGTTCGGCGTGGACTGCCGCTGTTCTATCCGGTGCGAAAGAACTTGCGTCGCGCCGAAAAACTGCTGCGGAATATGAGCGTGGTGGCCGAAATTCAATCGGCGATTGCCCTGATTCGCAAGCACCGCCAGGGAACTGCCGCCGGCGTGCAGCAATTCGTGCTCAACGGCACCGACTGTGTACCGCCGACGGCCAACGCGGGCGGTTCCACGGCTCCGATTCGACGCTACGGCCCCGGCACGATTCTAGACGCCCACGCCGGCATCGAGTACGACTTTCCCGCCTCCGGCATCGACGCCTCCAACTTTGTCACCGTCTTGCAAGCCGAACTGCGGGCCATCGCCAGCCGGTTGGTGATGCCGGAATTCATGCTCACCTCCGACGCCTCGAATTCCAATTATGCATCGACGATGGTGGCCGAAGGACCAGCCATGCGGATGTTCGAGCGACTGCAAGCCGAACAAGTGCGCGACGATTTGCCGGTGATGTGGCGGGCCGTCGGCGCGGCGATCGAAGCCGGTTTGTTGCCGGCCGACGTGCGCCGTACGATCGACATTCAAGCCGCTCCACCATCGCCGTGCATGCGCGATCAACTGAAAGATGCCCAACGGCGCAAGATCGAACACATCGCCGGCATCTTGTCGCCGCAGACATGGAGCCAACTTGCCGGGCTGGACTACGACCAAGAGCAAGCCAATTTCGCGACCCATCGAACGTAGATGAAACCACTTCGGCACGGCGCGGCTGTATGGCCGCAACCAAAACAACTGCAAGCAGCAGAAATAGCAAGGGTGTTCGAGAGACAGTTCTCCCTTGCCGCCCCGGCTTCCTCCGGTTCAAAAATGTTGTCGAAAATACAAGTTCCGACTCATTCTTCGTCTTCCAATCAACATCACGGCCATGAAAACACCCACCATCACCACTCCCGGCAATGAAGTGAAACTGAAACAAATCAAGATCGCATTGGCGGCACTACTGACCGAATCGCTTCGCAGCGGCTTCTATGGCAAAGTGGCGCTCGAAATCACCATCCAAGACGGCGTGCTCCAACACATCCGTCGCGTCGTCGAAAAAACGGAGAAATAGCATCGATCGAAGAGTACGGTCTGTGGGCCATTTTCCGTTGTCGGTTGCCACAAACGTACACAACGGCCTACCACCGATCGCCTACTGACCACTCACAACTGACCACTGACCACTGACAACGAGGGCATCGAAAACATCGAGCCTGCCGTGGAACCAACGCGTTCCACCGCAGGCTTTTTTCGTTGCCGTTGCCCCTTCACCTCGTAATGACTTCACCAACTCATTTCTCTAGCTCCAGACCCCAGCCTCAAGCCCCTCAGGAATTCCCATGTCCGATCTGCTCCAAGAATTCACCGACTCTCGCGGAATTTCGCTGCGCGTCGATCGCACACTCGGCGTCATCCGCGGCATCAAAATCCTCGGCTTGCGCTCGCGAAATGGCCGTGAGTATTCGGCCGATGCGCTCGCCCGCGCCCTTGGTTTGTACGAAGGGGCGAAAGTGAACGTGAACCATCCGAAAGGCCATCCGCTGACGCCACGCGATTATCAAGAACGCATCGGCGTCATTCGCAACGTTCAACATCGCACTGGCGAGGGGCTGTTCGGCGATTTCCACTTCAATCCGAAACATCCGCTTGCCGAACAACTCGCTTGGGATGCCGAACATGCCCCGGAAAACGTCGGCTTCTCGCACAATGTCCAAGCTCGGCTTCGTCGCGAAGACGACACCACTCACGTCGAGGAAATCGTCCGCGTCCATAGCGTCGATCTGGTCGCCGACCCGGCCACCACCCGCGGTCTATTCGAATCGGCCAGCGCCGCGATTCAATCCGACGAACTGCCGCCAGCCATTGCATCCTTTTCCGCGACACCCTCGCCGTCGTTCGCTTCCTCTCCTTCGCACGGAGAGAGCTCCGATGCAGGCGATGATCTGCAGGAAAGCGCCGCCGGGCAAACCGCTTCCCGGCGATCCGAAGCCGCCGAACTTGCCGACCTGCGCGCCGAACTCGCCGAACTCAAGATGTCGCTCGTCGAAGCCAAACAATTCCCGCGCCCAACCTCGCGCGATCAACACGCCGTCCAGCCGCATCCATGCGACGACGCCCGCTCGTTCGCAACAGCAATCACCCGCTGAACCCCAAACCGCTTTTCCTCCGAATTGTCCAAACCTTGGTCACCCCTAACCCAACCCCTCAACCCTGCTTCCCAAGGAGCCTCCCATGTCCGACGTTCTACGCTGGCGTTACGGCGACACCAACCCCGTCATGCTCGCGGTCGATTCCGCAACCGTCATTGAAATTGGCGATCTCATCTATCTCAACACCGACGACGCACGGCCAGCGAGCATGCTCGCCGATGGCGGCAGTGAATCGGTCAACCAAGCCGGTTTTCACGACTTCTTTGTCGGCGTTGCCATGCAGCGTTCTCGCGCCGGCGACATCGCGCCGATTCGCGTGGCAACCAGCGGCGTCTTCGAATTCGCTTGTCTGGCCGACACGTTCGAAGTCGGCAACCTGATTGGCGTCGATGAAGCCGCCAGCGGAACCCAACTGGAAGATCAAGTCGTCGTCAAAGTCGCCGGCACCGCGCAGGCCATTGGTCGCTGCGCCAAGCGAGCAACCACCGCCGCCACGCGCGTGCTCGTCGATATCGTCAGCACCGTGATGAAAGGCGGCCCGATGCCTGCCTAAACCCCGTCGCTCCTCGCTCTCGCGCCGTGCGCGGGAACGACAGCCCATCGATTCCATTATTCAACGGAGAATCATTCCATGTCCATCAAATACCGAGAACTCAAACGTCGCTACCAGCTCGAAGGTCCGCGAAAAACCGTCGAGCATCTCAACGAAGCTCTCCGCGAGCGGCACTTGCGCCCCGACGATTTCAGCATTCGCGATCTGGCCGAATCGCTGATTCCCGACGGACACGCGTGGGTCCGGCAACTCGACCCTCGCAGCGCGGGCAGCGTACAGGTGCTCGAAGCCGACGGCGTCGATGTCACCGCGTTTCTCAACATTACGGGTCAAGTCATCTACTCGCGGATCATGCAAGCCTACACCCAAGAAGCGTTCGTGATGTCGCGGCTGGTTGATACGATTCCCACGCGGCTCGACGGCGAAAAAATTCCGGGCGTCTCGCGCATCGCCGATCAGATCGACGAAGTCGCGCCCGGCATGCCCTATCCACATCTGGGCTTCGGCGAGGATTACATCGAAACGCCCTCAACGACCAAACGCGGGTTCATCGTTCCCGTGACGAAAGAGGCGATTTTTTTCGATCGCACACATCTGGTGCTCAGCCGTGCCGCGGAGGTCGGCGAAATCCTCGGATTGAACAAAGAAAAGCGGCTGCTCGATTTGTTGATTGGCGTCACGAACAACTATAAGTGGCGCGGCGCCAGCTACAACACCTATCAAGCCGCCACGCCTTGGATCAATCTGAAAACCGGCAACGAATTGGTCGATTGGACCGATGTCGATGCCGCCGAACAGATGTTCGCCGACATTCTCGACCCGAACACCGGCGAACCGGTGCTGGTGAGCACCAATTCCGTGCTGGTGATGCCCGCTTATCGACACGCGGCCCATCGCGTGTTCAACGCGGCCGAAATCCATTACACGCCTTCCGGCGCGGCGACCAACACCATTGCTGCCAATCCGCTGGGCAACTATCGCGTCGTCGAAAGCCGCCTGGCCTATCGCCGCGTGATGGCCTCTGGCGTGGCGGCGGCCGACGCGAAAAAGTGGTGGTTCATCGGTGATTTTCAAAAAGCATTCGCTTACATGGAAAACTGGCCGATCACCGTCGCGCAATCTCCCGTCGGCAGTGAAGCCGATTTCAACAGCGACATCGTCGTTCGCTTCAAAGCCAGCGAGCGCGGCGCCGCCGCCGTGATCAACCCACGCTACGTGGTGAAGAACACCGGCTAAGCAATGCATCGACCAAACTGTTTCCTACAACATTCAACAAACTTTTCCCCGCGCGGCCCGGTGGGTGTGGCCGGCCTTCTTCAAGCACCACCGGGCCGCGGCTCTTTAAATCGACGAATGATGCTTGCCGAGCGAGGAATCAACTTGCCTCGGCTCACTTTCATCTTTCACCAATTCCAAAACCCTGAACCCTGAACCTTCCCATGTCCGACCTCGAACAACTCCAACTCATCCGCCAACAAACGCTCACTCAATTGATCGATCTACGTGAAAAACCAAAACCCACCTACTCGATCAATGGCCAAATGATCTCGTGGACTGACTACGCTGCTTCGCTCCAGCGCACGATCGACTGGTGCGATGCGAAAATCATCGGTATCGAACCGTTCGAAGTGCTATCGCGCGCCGTAACGTAATGAGATCGAATCGCCCAAACGCCCAGACGCCGAAAGGACATCTCGACGACAACGCATGCACCAACCATGCGCTTTCGGATCGGTGAAGACTGGTCGTTGGCGCTCGTCCAATCCGCGATTTCGCATCTGGGCAGTTCAATTGCTCCTTCCAATTCTCCAAGCCATGTCCCTAAGCTTCACTCCCGACGATATTCCTCAAGTTGCCGATCCGCTCGTTCTCATCGTGCTCAAAACTAGCGGCGGCACGTCGCTCGCCGCCGACGTTCGCGGCTTCCGGCGTCAAATGTTTTGGGGCGATGTCGCGAACAGCGCCGGCGCGTACACCGAGAACGACGTATTCTGGCACCTCGCCCGTGCCGACTTCGCGTTCGCGCCATCCGTCGGCCAACGAATCGTCGAACCCGACAGCACCGAGTGGGCGATCCTCGACGTGCAAATCAAAGCCCAAAACACCCGCTGGCGCTGCGCGGCTAGGAAGGTCTAGCCAGAATGGGCCAAATCGATTGACCAATGACCGCTGAAGTTCCAATCGTCAAAGTTGGATTGCCCGAAACGCTTGCCGCTTGGAATTTGGAATTTCTTTCATCATTCGCATTTCGTCATTCGTCACTTGCCTCTTTGCGATTCCATCGGCCGAAGATCCACCGTCGCCCGCCGGAAAAGCATTTCAATCATCCCTTCCAGTAACTCCGCTTCGTTCGACTCCAACAACACCGCCGCTTTGTTGAGTAGCTCGCGACGGCGGTTCATCTGCTTGGCGGCTTCGCGCGCGCCCTCGGACGTTAGCGCTCCGCCGACCCCGAAGCGGCTGTACAATTCGTCGAACTCCGCCGACGTCCACCCGTGAAACAATTGCGGCTCGCGAGCCACGATTTCTTCAACCACCGGATTCGTCTGCCGATCGAACAGCCGATGACGCAGCAGCGCCGGGTCTTGAAACAACTCCTCGACGGGCACTGCGAGCGCCCCGGCCAGCCGATGCAGCGTCCGCGGATGCGACCGCTTCGTGCCGCTGAGAAGCCCTTTCACGGTCTGATGATTCAACCCGCTCCGGGCGACCAAGGCCGCCAGCGTCAACCCCTCGCGCGCCATCAGCCGGCGCAGATTGGCGGCATAATCGAGAGGCTTGGAAAGAACGGCCATCGGTTGCATCCGGGAGACAAACTTTATACTACGGTACACTAGAACGCATGGCCATGTCAAGTGTCCCGTAAAGCGAATCGCGGGCCGGTGCGACGTATTCTTCGAACTCCGTCGTCAAAAAGCGATCTGAAAAGCAGCGCCGCCGCCATCTTCGCGGTAGATTGCGCGCCGGCTTGGCACCCGCGAGCCTGTCGCGTCACGATCGCCTCTCACCGCGATACGCACGCTCGATGCCCGGACTACGTCCACGGATTCTTCCAATCGCCCCACTTGTCGAGATAGCTGCGATACGCCTGTATCTTGTCGCACCGCTCGGCGATCCAATGCTTCGCCCGCATGATCAACTCTTGTTCTTCCGGCAATTCCAGTTGCCCGGCCATTACGCGGCTGCGTAAAAACACAAAGTACGTATCGAGCACGTCGCAGCGGCAGTAGTCGTTGATCTCGGCCAGCTTGCCCGCCTCGTACATGTCTTGCACCATGTGTCCTTGCACATCCATCTTTCCCGGTTTGCCGAGCAAGTTGGCCGCCAGGTTCAAGCCGCCGACAAACCGCGACGAACCGAAATTTGTGAGCAACTCGTGCAAGTCGAGATGGGCCGACGTGTTGAACCGATTCCGCGGCTGCTCGAAACTCTTGGCGACGCTGTTGAACCACGATGGCACGGCAATGCCGTAACGAAACGCCGCCAGTTCCAACAGCGGCAAGTCGAACCCGCGGCCATTGAAGCTCACCAGCGTCGGACGCCGATATTGCTCCCAGCCGCGCCAGAATTTGTCCGCGATCATGTGCGGCCGAAACTGCGGCTCGTCGAGCAGCACCAGATCGATCACCTTGAAATCGGCCGCCACCTTGGCCACGGCCACCGAGATCGGAATCTGAAACGTGTAAGGAATAAAGTCGCTCTCGTGCTTGGCGAGCAACTCATCCCGATACTTCCGCACCGCCGCCGCCGGCGTCAGCTTTTCTCCCGGATAACGCAGCCGCGCGACAAGTTCGCCGTCGGCAACCGATTCAATATCGAAAACCAGATACGCGATTTGGGAAGATGCCATGCCGATAACGTAGCAGATTTCCCTCCAGACGACGACCGATCGCGATTTTGGTATCCTATTGAGCGCCTAGGAGCGTAAATCGACCGCAAAGGCACGAAGATGCCACGGCGGTTCATGAACCCTTGAATTGGACCCATCGGAAAAATGCTCAACTCCCAGCGCCTGCTCGCCCGTTTCCTCCGCTACGTGCAGGTCGATTCCACCGCCCGCGAAGATGCCCCTTGCTATCCGTCCTCTCCAGGACAGTTGGAACTGGGGCGAATGCTCGTCGAGGAACTATCAGCGATCGGCCTGGCCGATGTCGAGCAGAATGAGCACGGCATTGTGATGGCCACGGTTCCCCCGACCGTGAAACACGCCGCGCCCACGATCGCGCTGAATTCGCACGTCGATACATCACCGGAAACGACAGGCAAGAACGTCCAGCCGCAAATCGTCCGAAACTACGCCGGCGGCGATATTCCCTTGCCGGCCGATGCCAGCCGTGTCATTCGTGTCGAGAACAACCCGGAACTCAAGAATCTCATTGGCAAAACGATCATCACTACCGACGGCACGACGCTGCTGGGGGCCGACGACAAAGCCGGCATCGCCGTCATCATGGAACTGGCGACGCATTTGATGGAAGATCCGTCCATTCTCCACGGTCCGGTGCGCGTCCTGTTCACTTGCGACGAGGAAGTTGGCCACGGCGTCGATCACGTCGATCTCAAGAAGCTCGGTGCCACGGTCTGCTACACGCTCGACGGCTTCGGCGCCGGCGAGATCGACATCGAAACTTTCTCCGCCGACTTGGCGATCGTCACAGTCCGCGGCGTCAATATCCACCCTTCCATCGGCAAAGGCCGGCTCGTGAACGCCGTGCGTGTCGCGGCCGATTTCGTCGCGCGGCTACCACGCGAGCGAATGTCTCCTGAAACCACCGCTGGCCGCGAAGGCTTTCTCCATCCCTACGTGGTCAACGGGGGCGTCGCCGAGACGACGCTTCGCATCCTGCTGCGCGATTTCGACACGCCGAAGCTCAAAGACCATGCCGACCACCTCCGCCAGGCCGCCGTCGCCTCAATGGCCGCGTTCCCCGGCTCCTCGATCGAAGTGAAAATCGTCGAGCAATATCGCAACCTCGCCGAAGGTCTCGCCACCGAGCCGCGGGCTGTTGAGCTTGCCAAACGAGCCGTCGCCAAAACCGGCTACGCTCCCAAACTCACCATCATCCGCGGCGGCACCGACGGCTCCCGCTTCACCGAACTTGGCCTCCCCACGCCCAACCTTTCCACTGGCGAACACAATCCCCACTCGCCGCTCGAATGGACCTGCCTTGAGGAAATGGAACAAGCCGTCCGCACGCTCATCGAACTGGTGCAACTTTGGGGAGCGGAAAACGAAAAGTAACTATCTGTTACCGGTTTCTGGCAGCGCAGTAGTCGCTCCGCGAAGGCCAAACAAACCGCCGTTCCTTTTGCCTCGACACCCGCAAACTCCAGCCATTCTTACGCGCCGCCCCCATGCCAGCACTCAACTTTTCCGCCTGGGCAAGCTGTGCCGCCGCTCTGCCCGCATTCGTGGGGTTTTGGGTAAACATGCAGCCAAAGATCGGCCGAAATTAACGGACGGGTGGTAATGGTCGAACGAACGGCGACCAAGCCCCGCCCTCGTCCCTGCATTTGGTGTGGGAACGAGAACACATCCTCCTTTCGGCGACAGAACACCAGGGAAGGTTTCCGTGGCTCGCCTGGCTTGCATCATTCCCGTGTTGGGAACAACCGATGGTCTCGAGACCACGCTGGTCTCGGTCTTGGAACGCCGCCCCGACGATTGCGAACTGATCGTCGTGCTCAACGTTCCCTACGACGACCCCTATCAACTCAGCGGCGAAGTGAAGCTGCTCGCCGCGCCGCGACGAGCCGGATTGGTGCAGTGCCTGAACCTCGGAATCGGCGCGACGCGCGCTCCCATCATCCACACTCTGGCCAGCGGCTACGAAGTCTCCGACGGCTGGATCGACCGGGCATATGCACACTTCGACGACCCGCGCGTCGCCGCCGTTGCGCCCGCGATTCATTCCGCCGCCGATCGCCAACAACGAATTGCGGCCGGCGTGGGATATACCCGCGGAGGATCGAAAACCATTACCGCCGGAGCGGAATCCCTGTCCGGGCCGGCGGACGACATGGAGCGGCAGCCTGCCAGCGGATTCGCCTCCCACCGAACTGCGGTCGGCCCATGGTTGACGGCGGCGTTCATCCGCCGCGCAGCGCTCGACGCCTTCGGCGGCGGTTTGCCCACCGCGGTCGGCGACGAACTGGCCGATCTCGATCTCGCGCTCACGCTCCGCCGCGCCGGCTGGCGAATGCGCTTCGATTCCCAATGCCAGGTGTTCGCGCAGCGCATCGATGCGCCGAAACACTCCGGGCTGACGGCCGCGCTACACGCCGAGCGACTGTTCTGGCGTCACTGGTCGGAAACCAGCCGCGTTGCAAGTTTGCTGATTCATCCGTTGACGGCGATCAGAAGCATCATCGGCAGCGGCGTCAACGCGCCGCTGGCCGCGCTGGGCCGCTTCGTCGGCCTCTGTCAGTTCGGTTCCACCTGCGCCTACCGCCAAACGCTTGCCGCCGCCACCGCTGCCGCCGAACAGGCCGCCGCCGAGTGGCAGTGGCAAGCCGACGAAGCGAAGCAAAAACCCTCCGCAGCCCGCGGTCAATCGCTGCGTATCGACCAGCCGCACCCCGCCTCTCGCCGCGCTCAACCCGAATCCAACCGCGCCGCCAAACCTGCTACCGCCGCGAACCGGCGCGGGTAAATTCACCCGGCCTGTGCTCGACAATTTTCAGCGGTGGCGGAAAGTGCCGCGGCTTCACTCCGCGAGCGAAGCTCCCTGCATTCGCGGCTCGACCATGCACCGGCCTCGGCGCAGCGGCCTGGGATGAACTGAGAATTGCCGCCCCCTCGCGTGTCGCGACTCTAGGCCACCACTTCTTTGATGACGCTGGTTGGCTTGACGCCGGTCAGCTTCTGGTTGAGGCCCTGAAACGAATAGGTAAGCCGCTGGAAGTCGAGACCCATTAAGTGCAACAGCGTCGCTTGCAAGTCGCGCAGTTGCACCGGAGTGGTTGCGGGGCTGTAGCCGATGGGGTCGGTCTCGCCATGGGAATAGCCCGGCTTGGCGCCGCCGCCGGCCAGCCAGACGGTGAAAGCCGAAGGATGGTGGTCGCGGCCGTAAAATTTGGTCTGCACGACGCCACCGCGGTTTTCGCGCATCGGCGTGCGACCGAATTCGCCGCTCCAGACGACCAGCGTTTCGTCGAGCAGGCCGCGCTGGTCGAGGTCTTTCAGCAAGGCCGTGACCGGCTTGTCCAGCCCTTCGCACTTTCGCACAAAGCCGCCGTTGAGCGCTTGATCTTCGCCCGAGCCGTGCGAATCCCAGCCCCAGTCGAAAAGCTGGATATACCGCACGCCGCGCTCGGTCAATCGCCGGGCCAGCAGACAATTGTTGCCAAAGCTCTCTTCGCCCGGCTTCGCGTTGTAGGCGTCGAGCGTTGCTTGCGATTCCTGTTTGAGGTCCATCGCGTCGCTGGCGGCCATTTGCATCCGGTAGGCCATTTCGTACTGCGAAATGCGCGTGACGGTTTCGGGATCGCCGATTTCCTCAAACTCGCGCCGGTTGATCTTGTTGATCGCCGACACCACCTGGCGGCGCAAATGCCCGTCGATTCCCGGAGGGTTCGACAGGAACAGCACCGGATCGCCCGCCGAGCGGCACTGCACGCCTTGATAGACTCCCGGCAAAAAGCCCGATCCCCAAGCCGCCTTGCCCGCGTCGGGAAAGTGGCCGCCGGAAAGCAGGACCACATAGCCCGGCATGTTTTGGTTTTCGGACCCCAGGCCGTAAGTCACCCAAGCACCGTCGGAAGCATAGCCGAAGTTTTGATTGCCAGTGTGCAGCAGCAACTGCGCCGGCGCATGATTGAACTGATCGGTCTGCAGCGTCTTGATGAAGCACACCTTGTCGATCACGCTTTCAAAATGGGGCAGCCGATCCGAAATCCACGCGCCGCATTGGCCGGCCTGATGGAACGGAAAAATGCTCCCCATCAGTTGCGGCACGCCACGAATGAAGGCGAACCGCTTGCCTTCGAGAAACTCGGCAGGGCAATCTTGCCCATCGTGTTTCTTGAGCTGCGGCTTATAGTCGAACAGTTCGAGCTGACTCGGCGCGCCGGCCATGTGCATGAAAATGATCCGCTTCGCTCGGGCCGGGAAATGCGGCGCTCGAGCCGCGAGCGGCCTGTCGGGATCGCGCGCTCCTTGCGGATCTGCGCTGGCGCTGCTGGTGTTCGCCCGCGCCGTCTGCGCATGGGCACCCAGCCAAATTGCTCCCAACCCGGCGCCGCAGCCGTGCAAAAACAGCCGGCGCGTTTCCAGTTGCAATCGATTGCGGTGGAGTTCCTGCAAGTGGTTCATGGTTCGTTTTCCGCGAAGGATTGCTCAGCCACGCCAGCCGCCTGAAGGGCAAAGCTTCCGTCGCATTCACAAGCGTCAATTAGCGGTTCAATGGTTTGAACGGTTCAACTCATTTCGTCAGCGCCGCATCCAAATTCAAAATCGCATTCGCCACCAGCGCTCGGGCGGCGGATTCCGCCGAATCGGCCATCTTTTCCATTTCCGTGGGCTGCTGCTTGTAGGCTTCCACCGCTTCCCGATACAACTCCGCCAAGTCGGCCACCGTGGCCGGCGAAGGAGGCTGATTCGTTGCCAACTCGTAGGCCCACTTCGCCTGTTCGTCGATCGACGGACCCCCTTCGCGCTCCATCCGCCGGGCGAGCGCCTCGGCAAATTCCATTTGCGCTTCGTCGTTCAACGTCGCCAGCGCTTGCAGCGGCGTGTTGGTGACAATTCGCCGGGCCGTGCAAACTTCGCGGCTGGGAGTGTCGAAGGCCATCATGCTGGGATAGCCGCTGGTCCGTTTCCAATAGGTATACAGCGCTCGGCGGTAGCGATCTTCCCCTGCCGACGTTTTCCAGCTAGCGCCGTTGTAGACGCTCCTCCAAACGCCCTCCGGCTGCGGCGGCATCACCGGCGAGCCATACATCTTGCGCGACAATAGCCCGGACACATCGAGCGCCTGGTCGCGAACCATTTCCGCCGTCAATCGCTCGCGCGGCCCGCGAGCCAGCAAACGGTTCGACGCGTCGCGCTCGTGCAGTTCCGGCGATGCTTTTGAATCTTGCCGATACGTGGCCGACAGCACAATCTCGCGCAGCAGTTGCTTGACGCTCCAATGCATGTCGTCGCGGAACCGCACGGCCAGGGAATCGAGCAGCTCCGGATGCGACGGCGATTGTCCCGAACTGCCAAAGTCTTCAAGCGTCTCCACGATGCCGACGCCAAACAACTCGGCCCACAGCCGATTCACCATCACGCGGGCCGTCAGTGGATTGTCGTTCGACACCAGCCAGCGGGCCATCGCCAACCGATCGTGCGGCGCATCCTTTTGCAGCGGCGGAAAAATTGCCGGCGTGCCGGGCTGCACTTCGTCGCCTTTGTTCAGCCAGTTGCCGCGCTCGAATAGGTAGGTGTGACGGCAGGAAATCTCGGGGTTTTCCTCAGCGATCGGCAGATTGATGCTGGCGATTTGGTTGCGCTTTTCGTTCGCGGCGGCCAACGCTTCGCGCTGCGACTTGAACTGGGCGCTGTCGATCCATTTCGGCCAACCATCGCTGCCGGAGATCGCATACCGCGAACGCCGGATGAACATCGCCAGCGAGCCATCGACGACGATATCCTGGTGCAACGTCAGCCGCAGGCGATCGCCGGGCTTCAACTCGACCGGCTTCGACGGAATGAACACGGCGCTGCGCAGCCGAGCGAAGCGAGTATAGGCGCTCCACCCGAAGCCCCCTTCCTTGAGGCTTTCGGCAGGATCGAGTGTCGGTTCCGCCTCGTCGGAATACACGACTTGGAAGTCGATCTTGCGAGGCTCTTTCTCGCCGGGCGTCAGCACAAAGCCTTGAAGCTGCGACAGCACAAAGCCCGCTTCCGGCGTGCGCTGCGCGGCTTCCGGGTCGGTCGGCAGCACTTCAATCTGCAGCGCCGTCAGTCGATCGACGCCGGCCGGCGCCGGCGCTTCGAGCGTGTAAACCGGATTGTTGGCGATCGTGCCTTCGGCGAGTACTTCGGCGACGCCGTCGTCGGCCTTGGCAATCCGCAGATGGGCGGTGTTCTGGTTCGCCATCGTCGCCTGGTCGAGCGCCAAATGGGTCCACTTCACCTCGTCGCCGACGGCTTGAAATTGCTTGAACAGCGATTGCCGCAACTGGCTGATGCGGCCATCCAACTCGTGCGCTTGCGGGCGATCATCGTCCTTTAGTGGCACGGCAAGCAGCGGATATTCTTCGGCAACGTCGCAATCGCGGGTGTTATTCAAAATCGCCAGAAACTTGTAGTACTCGTCGTGATCGAAGGGCGCATACGGGTGCGAGTGGCACTGCGTGCAGCCAAACGTGGTACCCTCCCAGACCTGCCACGTCGTGTTCACGCGGTCGATCAGCGCTTGCACGCGGAATTCTTCATCGTCGGTGCCCCCTTCGGTGTTCGTCTGCGTGTTGCGGTGAAACGCCGTGGCCACAAGATCGTCGATGCTCGGATCGTCCAGCAGGTCGCCGGCCAATTGCTTGATCGTGAATTGATCGTACGGCATATCGGCGTTGAACGCGCGGATCAGCCAATCCTTGTACGGCCAGATATTGCGGTGCGGATCTTTTTCGAAGCCCATCGTGTCGGCATAGCGCGCCAAGTCCAGCCACATCGAAGTCCAGCGCTCGCCATAGGCCGGCGACGAAAGCAATCGATCGACCACTTTTTCGTATGCCTGCGGCGATTCGTCATGCAAGAAATCGTTCAGTTCTTGCGGCGTCGGCGGCAGGCCGATCAAGTCGAACGTCACCCGCCGCAGCAATGCGCGTCGATCGGCCGGCGGCGACGGTTGCAGCCCTTCTTGCTCCAATCGCGACAAAATGAAATGGTCGAGCGGCTTAATGCACCAATCGTCGCGTTTCACGGCGGGCGGATCTTGCTTGACCGGTGCAACGTAGGCCCAATGCTCGTCCCATTGGGCGCCCTGGTCGATCCACCGCCGCAAGATGTCGATCTCGGCCGCGGTGAGCGGCTTGCCATGGTCGGACGGCGGCATCCGTTCGTCTTCGTCGGCCGTCACGCGGCGCATCAATTCCGAATGCTCCGCATCGCCGGGCTTGATGGGAATCTCGCCCGACTCGGCCGGGGCCAACACGCTCGACCGCCGCAAAAACGACAACTCCGACGCCTGCTTCACCCCGCCGTGGCAAGCGATGCAATGATTGTTGAAGATCGGCCGCACTTGGCCGTTGAAATCGATCGCCTCAGGAGCGTCGCCCTTCGCCGCGGCCGATAAGATTGCCAGCGGCAAAACAGCAATTGCCGCACGCAAGGGGTGTAGCAAAGATGTTCTCATATCTAATAGTTTCCCATGCCCCCCACGGCCACGCAACCCCACCGGCCAGCCGCCCTGCACCCTGGGAATTCTTCGGAGCAGCGAGGATTTTGGAAGCCCGATCCTTGCTTTCAAGGATGAAAGAACGCGCCCCGTGTTCGCGACAGCCAGCGCAATGTCCCGAATCAGGAGTAAAACTCGGGACAGGATTTTTCATCACGAAAACTAGAAAGCGCTGGATGCGCAAGACATGTTGTCTCTATTTCCGTGTTGTGCCGTCGCGATTCTAATGCGGCCGATGGTCACAAACAGCCTGCGCGGCATGTGCGTCTGATGCCTGTGGACGCAAGCGGACGCAGCGTGGAAAAAGGTGGCGGCGGAAGCACGATGGCAGAATTGCTCCGAGCGCCAGCAGCCAAGTTGCCGGCTCCGGCACGGGCGCGGCACTGGGGCTTGGCGCAGATGGGAAATTGGTCTGCCAGCGGACGAAGTCGGCCTCGTCCACGTCGCCGTCGGCGTCCGCGTCGCCATCGGCCGGCGTCGCGCCGCTAGGCGTGGGAAAATGGGTTTGCCAGGCGACGAAGTCCGCGCCGTCCACGTCGCCATCGGCATCGAAGTCGCCGGACGTCGAGCCGATCAACAGCAGCGTTACCTCGCCCGTCGTGTACAGTTGCGACAAGTTCCAGGTATAAGGGCCAGCGACGTTGAACGTGCCGGTGGGTGCGACGCCGGTCCAATCGAACAGGTCGAACGTCCGGCCGATTTGCCCGGCCGCGTCCACGCCGTCGGCGAAAGTCAATTCCAAGCTGCCGCCGAGCGAAACCGGGATGCCGGGAGCGAACGAGATCGTCGAATCCCAGGCGTCGGTTTCGAAGACGAAGCGGAGCGTTCCGCCGGACGCCATCTCGAAGTGCTGATCGACTTGAATGGCGATCGGCGGCCCGGCGGGGTTCAACGACGGATTGCCGTCGTAATCGCGGATGACGAGCTGCTCTCCCGCGTTCAGATTCAAGCCG
>JADZDJ010000176.1 GCA_020851115.1 Pirellulales bacterium | reverse complement strand
CTCACCAAGTCCGCCTTCCGCCCCATCGCCGCACGCTTGACCCGCTCTTCCGCTCTGCCTAAATGGAGCGTCATCATTCAACCAAATACCGGGTAGTTCTTTTCCGGCCGGCTGCCTTAGCCCGTCGAAGCGCCGGCAACGGCTGGCGCAGCATTGACCTTCGTGCGACTGTTTCGAAGGTATGGATGGCTGCTCGCGTTCCACTGGGCCGATTTTGCTTGTCGTTCGCCCACCGTGGATTCGACTTGTGGATGCGTCGCAAGGGAATTACGCGCCGGGAATCCAACGGGTACCCGCCAGCGGCAGTTTGGCCATCGCGGCGGCTTCGAGGGTGAGGGCGACGAGGTCTTCACGCTCAAGGTGATGGACGTTTGATTTGCCGCAGGCTCGGGCGAGCGTGGTGAGTTCCATTGCCATCACATGAAGATAGTTCTTCAGCCAGCGCGCGCCGTCTTCGGCGGTGAGACGCTTTTCCAGCACTTCATCTTGCGTGGTGATGCCGACCGGGCACTGACCAGTATGGCAATGGTGACAGAAACCGGGCGCAGTGCCAAGCTTGGCATAATCGGCCGTGACATCGGTTGTGCGATCGCCGCTGCCGTAAGTTGGGCGATTGCAGCCGAGCGCCATGAGGACGCCCTGGCCGACTGCCACCGCGTCGGCTCCCATGGCAAGTGCTTTGGCCACATCAGCGCCGCTGCGAATGCCACCGGAAATAATGAGTTGCACTTCTCCGACGACGTTCATTTCGTCGAGGGCTTCGACGGCCTGACGCAGCGCTGGAAGCGTGGGAATGCCGGCATGTTCGATGAAAACTTGCTGCGAGGCGGCGGTTCCACCTTGCATGCCATCGACCACCACGACGTCGGCACCCGATTTGACCGCGAGCTTCACATCGTTATCGACCCGCGAGGCACCGATTTTAACATAGATAGGTACTTGCCAATCGGTCAGTTCGCGGATTTCATTGATTTTGATTGCCAAATCGTCGGGGCCGGTCCAATCGGGATGGCGGCAGGCCGAGCGCTGATCGATACCGGCCGGCAGCGTTCGCATCGCAGCGACGCGATCGCTGATCTTTTGGCCAAGCAACATCCCGCCGCCGCCCGGCTTGGCCCCCTGGCCTACGACGACTTCGATGGCGTCGGCTTTACGTAGATCGTCCGGGTTGAAACCGTACCGCGAGGGCAGGCATTGGTAAATGAGCGTCTTCGACGACTTCCGCTCTTCGGGCGTCATGCCGCCGTCGCCCGTGGTGGTCGATGTGCCGACGGCGGATGCCGCGCGACCGATCGCTTCTTTGGCCGTCGCCGAAAGGGCGCCGAAGCTCATGCCAGCGACCGTGATCGGGATGTCGAGTTCGATCGGCTTGGCGGCGTGGCGAGTGCCCAGCACGGTTTTCGTCAGGCATCGCTCGCGATAACCTTCGAGTGGATAGCGCGACATCGACGCGGTGAGAAACACCAAATCGTCGAACGTCGGCAATTTGCGTTTCGCTCCCAGCCCGCGAATGTCGTAGAGACCGCGCTCGGCGGCCCGGTGGATGTAGGCCAACACATCGCGGTTAAAGCTGGCACTTTCTTCGAGAGAGGCAGGATGCATGATGCGATCGTAAGTGGTTGGAGGCGAATCCGTTCGTCGATTGATTCGACCAGCGATCATCCGAAATGCAGCTTATCGGCGAACGACCTTTGCCGCCGACATGCGGTTAATAATGTTGATTCGTGTCGGAATTCCAGTGATATAAACTGCGGGCCGAGGCGACTCGCTTGAATTCACTCGTGGGGTGTGAAATGTCGGCTTTGGCAAGGAGTTCGCCGAGCGCGGCACGATCGGCGTCGGTCATCGGTTCTTCGCGTGCATCGGCGCCGAGGCCATGAATTTTACCGCGAACGTAGATTACGGCTTCGTACAGTGAATCGCCCAGCCCCGCGCCGGCGTTGCCGCAAACGACGAGCCGGCCGGCCTGCGCCATGAACGCCGAAACATGGCCGACGCTGCCGCCGACGACGATGTCGCAGCCTTTCATCGAAATACCGCAGCGTGACGAAGCGTCGCCTTCGATGACGACCAGCCCGCCGTGCCCGGAAGCGGCAGCACATTCCGAGGCGTTTCCTCGGACGCGGACGACGCCCGAAATGATGTTTTCCGCCACGCTCCAGCCAACATTGCCGTGGACTGTGACGCGAGCCTGTTGGTTCATGCCGGCGAGAAAGTAGCCCGCGTGGCCACGAATATCGACGTCGACGTCGGCAACGAGTCCAACGGCCAAGTTGTGCATGCCGTTGGGGTGCATAATCTCGACGCGCCGCACGCCTGAGCTATGCAAATCGCGATGCAGCCACTGGTTCAACTGCCGCACCGAGCCGCGCGACAAGTCGAATCGCGCAGCATCTCCGTCGCGGCTGATCATTGCCGGATTCATTGCACTGTCGGGTATTCCACTGCGCGGAGCGTTCGTTGAAGTCGCCGGCATTACAGTTTCCAAGAGTGAATTTCTTCGGGGAGCGGCTCAAAAATATGGGCGTGTTCCACCTCGGGCAAGTGAGCCAGCGAGCGAAACTCAGACGAAATTGCCACGTAACGGTCGGTTTCCGCCACCACGGCAGGCTTGCAGGCGAACGCGTCGCGAACGATCGTCAATTGATCGCCCGTGGCGATCAGCAGGGTGTAAAAGCCGTCGAGTTCGTGGAACGCCGAGTGGAGGGCATGGTCGAGCGTTGCTCCTTGTCGCATCCGCCACTCGATGAAGCGGCACGCGGCTTCGGTGTCGTTGTCGGTTTCGAATTGAAGCCCCTGGCGTTCGAGCTTCCGCCGGAGCATGTGTGGATTCGACAGTGATCCATTGTGAACCAGACAGAAATCTTCACCTGCCGTGAACGGATGCGCGTGGCCTGGCGAGACGGCCGATTCGGTCGCCATTCGCGTATGTCCGACCGCGTGACTGCCGGTTAGGTGCGGAAAATCGAAGCGCTCGGCGATTTCGTCGGGATGGCCTTGATCCTTAAAGACGTTGATGTACTTGCCGACCGAGAGCAGTTGGGGCGACGGATCGCACTCGGCGAGCCATTGCCGCAGCGCGGCAGGATCGATGGCAGAGGTGAGCACTGCGTGATTTTCGACCGCTTCAATTTCCGCGCTAGCGCCTGTTTGTTGACGAAACGCTGCCAGCAGCTTCTGCCAATCGAACGACCGATCGGGAATGAACAGACTAAACCGCCGCGGTCCGCCTCCGTCTCCGTCGCGAAAGATCGCGAGTCCTGCCGAGTCTGGCCCGCGTTCGGCCATGCATTGGAACATCGGCGTGAGAAACCGACCAAGGTTCCGGCGATCTTCTCCACGTTTCATCAATAGTCCAACAATGCCACACATGCTGATTTAAGGGCTAGAGGCTGAAGGTTAGGGGCTAATAAAACTCTAAATAACGCGTCACTTCCCAATCCGATACATGCCGTTGATATTCGACCCATTCCATTCGCTTGAGGCGGGCGAACTCGCGGATGAATTCCGCGCCGAGTTGTTCACTGAACAGCGAATCGGTCTCCAAAACTTCGATCGCCTCGTGCAGCGATTGTGGAAGGACGCCGATGCCCTTGGCCATCAATTCTTCAGGCGAAGTCGTGTAATGGTTAATATTGTGCGGCTCGCCGGGTTCGAGTTGTTGTTCGATACCATCCATTCCCGCAGCCAGCGTGGCGGCGGTGGCAAGGTAGGGGTTCGCGCTCGAATCGCACAGCCGCAACTCGATGCGGCCAAAAGGAATGCGGATCATTGACGTGCGGTTGTTGTCGCCATAGGAAATGAACGCCGGGGCCCAGGTAGAGCCCGATAATGATCGGCCGACGACAAGCCGCTTGTAAGAATTTACGCAAGGCGCGCAAAGAGCCGTCAGCGCTGGAGCATGTTTCAACAAACCTCCCAGGAAGTGATAGGCCATTTTCGAGAGGCCCAATTGCCGTGGGTCGGATTTATCCAAGAAGAGATTCTTGCCTTGCCCGTCCGCCAGCGAGACGTGCATGTGCATGCCGCTGCCGGTGCGCGTAGACAGGGGTTTGGGCATGAATGTGCAGATGATGCCAAGCTCGCGGGCGATTTCACTGGCGGCCATGCGGAAGAAAACCAAGCGGTCGGCGGTCGTCAGCGCGTCGCTGTAGGTGAAGTTGATCTCGAACTGGGCGTTGGCGTCTTCGTGGTCGATCTGGTAGACATCGATGCCGACATCGACCATGGCCGCGACGAGTTTTTCCAGAAACACGCGACTGCGCGACAAGCCCTTGTAGTCGTAGCAGGGCTTTTCGAGCGTGTCGGTCGCGTCGGCCGGGCCGAATTTGCCGTCATCACCGCGCGCGAAGAGCATGAATTCGGGTTCAAGTCCGGTATTCATCGTCCAGCCGCGCTGGGCGAGTCGTTCTACTTGCCGCTTGAGAATGAACCGCGTGTCGAACGGCCACGGCTTTTGCTTGACGCGGCCATCGCAAACGATGCGGGCATACCCAGGCTGCCATGGCACAAGCGAGAGGGTCGCGAGGTCTCCCAGCGCCATATAGTCGGGATGATGCGGCTCTTGACCGAGGCCCCAGACGGCGAACCCGGCAAAGCCCGCGCCATCAGAGAGAATATCGCTAAAGTGCGATACCGGTACGGCCTTGGCCTTTGCCACACCGTGAATGTCAATGAACTGCGCAAGTACCAACTTGACTTGGTGCTGTTCGAGAAACTTTGCAGCTTGCTCAGGTGTCATGGAGGATGCGAGGCTAAAGACTAGTGACTAAGGGAAAAGGGATAGGTTTTTGTGGCCGGGTGGCACTGGCATGGGCAGTCTGCCAGCGCCGATCGGCCAGCGAGATTTTGAACGGTTAACCATTTTACGAGTGACACGGGCAGGCTGCGCTTGCCTGTGTCAGCCATTGTTCGTCTGGAGAACATCTCAATGCGACGAGTTCGCTCCCAATTCTGGATAAAAAGCGGCGGCTCCGACGGCAGCGCCATGATGCTCGCTAATTATTTCTAGCAGGGTCTCCCAGAGATAACCACCGAAGCTGCCATCGAGCCACAGTTGAAATACTCCGCAGCCCCCTAAGTCGCGGTGCAAAATCGAGCACGACACGCCCGCCACGCGAGTAAATATCATCTGCACCGGTGACTTGCGGAAATCGTAGCCACACGTATCGAGTAGCACCTCGGTCGCACGCGCGCCGCTAAGCAAGAAAGACGCATCTTGCCGCGCGACAACGTAGCAGCCCGATGTTGCTGGCGCTACAGCAGAAACCTGCTGGACCTGGGTACCATACAAGCCATCTTCGACAAAAAACTCGCTGCCGCCGGTGCGGGCGACGATCCCTCCGCCGTGGATCGTTGTGAAATCGAGCACATTCTCTGGCACCGCGAAGTGCATTGAATGGAGCATCGACGACGCGGCCGGACCCTTGAGCGTCACTCGCGATAGAAAACTGACATCGCACAGCCCAAGATCGGCCACAGCGGTTTTTTCTTTCGCCGCATCGGCGTAAGTGGCGGCAACAGGCATGCCGCCGACATCGACAAACCGAGCATGCAAATGCTCCAGTTCATCGTGAACGGGGCTAAGTCGGATGGGAGTATTGGTAACGGTCATTTCACTCGTGTGATCGATCGTGGCTGAGCCAACGAAGAACCGATGGAATCGGATGAAATCAAATGAATCTAGATCGGAACATCAATGCCTAAATCGGTTTCCAAATCTTCGATACTAATTCTCGCCAACTGCGATCATCGTTCAACTCTGCGTTCACCGATGTTCTCTCGATGGGCCTGCTCGAGCAGCGCTTCCTTTTTTCATTCTCTGGGTCTCTGCGGTTCCATTACGCCTCGACCTGCCGCTGATTCTGCGGATCGTAAAACGGAACAGGCACAACTTTCGCGGCGACCATTCGACCGCTGTCAGTGCGGATTTCGAATGGCGCGCCCGGGTTGGTTTTCTTGGGTTCGATGAACGCCAGACCGACGCTTTGTTTGAGAGTCGGGCTATACGCCACCGAGGTCACGCGGCCAACGATCTTGTTTTCATCAATAATCAGGTGGCATTCTTTCACTCCGGCGTTGTCGCTGCTGCTGGGGCCGGTGAGCGCGAAGCCAACAAGCATCCGCGCAAGCGGCTTTTTGCCGACGATTTGCAAACTGCGCTGTCCCTGGAAGAACGGTTTTTCGCTTTTGAGCGCCCATTCCATCCCAGCTTCCAGTGGCGTGGTTAGGCCGTCGGTGTCTTGGCCGATAATGATGTGCCCCTTTTCCAACCGCAGCACGCGCTGGGCTTCGACGCCGAAGGGACGGATGCCGTCGCTCTTGCCGGTGGCGAAAATCGCGTCCCACACGCGGCGGATGCCGTAGGCCGGCGCGTGGATTTCGCATCCCCATTCGCCGACGAAGCCGACGCGGATGAGTTTCGCCGGCACATCCGCCACGCTTCCTTCGCGGACGCCGAGAAAGGGGAACGCGACAGTGGATAGATCGACGTTGGTTAGTTGCTGCAAGATCGCCCGCGATTTCGGGCCGGCGAGATTGACCGCACCCAGCGCGCCGGTAACATTTGCCAAGACGACGTTCGATTTCCACAAAATCGCGAATCGCTGCATCTCGCGATAAATGCCGCCCGAGGCCGTCGTGGTGGTCGTTAGATAAAACCGATCGTCGGCCAAGCGGCAAACGATGCCGTCGTCGATCACAACTCCCGTTTCGTCGCACATCAACCCGTATCGGGTTGTGCCGAGGCGCATGGTGGCAAAAGTCGTCGTGTAGAGCCGTTCGATGAACTGGGCCGCATCGGGGCCGCCGATTTCAATTTTTCCTAGCGTGCCGACATCGATGACACCGACGCGCTGCCGGACGGCCATGACTTCTTCGGCGATGAGCGCTTCGCGCGATTTGCCACCTTGAGCATAGTAGGCGGGCCGCTCCCATTCGCCAGCGGGGATGAACACCGCGCCGAGCGCTTGGTGCCGGCATTGCAGCGGCGTGCGTCGATGAGGATGAAAGCCTCGTCCGGCCAAATGCGAAAGGGGAACTGGATGATAAAACGGCCGCGATGTGGTCACGCCGGTTTCACCGACCGATCGACCTTTGATCTTCGCCAGAATGCGAATTGCATTCGTGTTGGCAATCTTACCTTGGCTAGGCCCCATGCCAAAGGTCGAATACCGCTTCATCAGCTCGACGTGGTCGAAGCCTTCCTGGGCGGCGTGGACGAAATCTTTGTATTGCACATCCTCGTCGAGATCGACGAAGCATTTGGCCTTGGGATGCGGAAAAATCGGATAGGGATGGCTCGGCGATCTTGCAGGCTGCTCGTTCCGCGAGAAGTTTTCCTCTGGTGGATCAAGAGGACTGCTTGAAAAGCCGACGTGCTGCGCTGCAGTCGCACCGGCGCGGCGACCGTCGGCCATTTGTTCGTTCAATTCGTAGACGCCATTCATTCGCCCTGCCGAAAACAGTCCCGCGGGCGCCTTGTCGGGGACGAACTGCTGGAGCGCGTCGGTCCACTTCATTCGGCCGCCGGCTTGATAGTGTAAACCGTCGGCGGGAGCCCAGCCGACACTCATGGCAATGCCATCAGCATCGATCGTTTCGGTTTTCGACAGATCGGGCTGGCCATTGCCGTCGAGTGTCGCAACCTGCGCGGCACGGAGATTATTTTTGCCGTTGCCGGGAATTGCCTGGTACACGGCGCAGGCGGCGTGGATTTTGATTCCAGCGTCGGCGGCTTGTTGACCGATTGCGGACGATTCACCCCCAGCCCGCGGATCGATGATGGCTGCGACTGCGATGCCGGCGCGGTGCAGGTCGAGCGCGGCTCGATAGCCGTCACGATTGGCCGCGAAGATAATGCCTCGCTTAAATGGCTTTACGGCGAATTGATGCACGAGCCGCTGGGCCGCGGTGGCGAGCATGACGCCCGGCAGATCGTTGTTTCCGAAGACGGCTGGCTGCTCGCAACTCCCCGTGGCGAGTACGACGGAGCGGGATCGCATTTTTACGAGCCGTCGCTTATCGACGAGCGCCACCCAATGATCGGCATAGCAGCCGGCGGCCACGGTCGATGGTCGAATTTGAATGTTCGGCAGCGAATTCGCATTGTCGAGCAGCGAATGAAGCGTTGAAGCGCCGAGTCCATCACAGGCCCACTGATAGTTCAAGCTGCCGCCGGGCTTGGCGTTTTCATCGACCACGACGACGGATGCCCCAGCTTCGGCCGCTGCGATCGCCGCCGACAAACCTGCCGGCCCTGCGCCGATCACCAGCACATCGCAGAAGTCGTATGCCTTGGGCGTACGCTGCCGCGCGAGCTTTGGATCGATCGTGCCAAGCCCCGCCATTTCGCGCATCTTCTGCTCAAAATACGGGAACCAGCGCTTCGGGCGGAAGAATGTCTTGTAATAAAATCCGACCGGTAGGCATGCGCCGAAGCGATCGACCATCTTCGCGCGGTCTTTCGTCAGGCCGCCGAAGGTGTTGACCGCCGTGATCGTTGCGCCATCGTGAATCGGAGTGATATCGGCCCGCAGGTTGGTGCAATCGCCGTTTTGCATCATCGCGTTCACATCCAGGTTCGCCAGACTGTAAATGCCGCGGGCACGATGATACTTGAAGCTGCGGCCGAGCAATCGCACGCCGTTGGCCCACAGAGCGCTCGAAAACGTATCGCCGGCAAAACCAGTGTACGATTTGCCTTCAAAGCTGAATCGCAGCGTGCGACTGCGGTCGATCCATTCGGCGGGTTGTGGGGAAAGTCGGAAGTTCATGCTGAGTGTCTGATGGTCGAGCGTCTGATTTTCAGATCGTCTGGTCGTGCGGAGGCTGTCGCCAGACAACCGACGACCAGACACAAGTCACTCCGGTAGGTATGTCTTGATAAATTCGTCTTTCAAATTGTCTCGTTCCGCAATGAACCACGTGCCGCTGGCAAGGTGATACCACCATTCACGCCGGATACCCGGCTCGCCATGGCGATTGAACACATAGTCGGCCCATTGGGCATCGGACGCCGATTTCGGATCGGGCATCGTCCGCACCTCGCCACCAAAGGAGAATTCCTGCAGCGGTCGCGGGCCGTTGATGGGGCAGGTTAGTAGTTTCATTGGATTTGCAAAATGATGAATGACGAATTGCAAGCTGCGAATTAAAATCCAAGTTCCATTGAACGAATGACGAAAACCAGTCTTGTGCTTCGAGGTTTAGAATTTGGTCCTTGAGATTTAGTCATTCTCCCTTTAGTGTCCCACCGATGCCGCGCCTTTTTCGCCCACTTGAGCGAAGTTCTCGAACCGGCTCAAGTTGAACGGTTTGATCAATTCGTGGTTCTCGTTCGTCGCCATTGTGTAGGCCATCGTCGTGCCACAAACCGGCGTGGCCTTGAAGCCCCAGGTGCCCCAGCCCGAGTCGATATAAAACCCGCGAATCGGAGTGGTACCCATGATCGGCGAAAAGTCGGGCGTCATGTCCGACATGCCCGACCACTGACGATTGACTTTGATGTTCGACAGAAACGGAAACAATTGCAGTAAGTGGTCGGCGAGGCCTTCGATGAAATCGAGCGTCGAGCGCTCCGAGTGCAATTCGTAGGGATCCAGCGATGCCCCCATCACCAATTCGCCGCGAGACGATTGGCTTACATATAAGTGCAAGCTCGCCGAAACGACGATGCTGTTCAGCCACGGCTTGAGCGGTTCAGTCACGCAGGCTTGCAGAGGCTGAACGGTTATTGGCGTTCGCAAGCCGACCAGCTTGGTGATGCGAGGCGTATAGCCCGCGACCGCCGACAGCACTCGATTCGTCTTGATATAACCGCGATCGGTCTGCACTCCGACGACTTGATTGTCCTTGACATCGATGCCAGTGACGCACGTATTCTGATGGATTTCCACGCCGCGGCGGTCGGCTTGCTTGCCGTAGCCCCAAGCGACGGCATCGTGTCGCACGATCGCGCCGGGCGGATGATACAGCGCACCGACGATCGGCAGATGGCCGCCGCACGAAATGTCGATGTACGGGCAGATTTTTTTGATTTCTTCCGGCAGGATGACGTAGCTATTCACGCCGAGGTGCTTGTTGACTTCGGCCCGCCAGCGCATCGTTCGCAGCGAAGCGTCGGTATGGGCGAGCGTGAAGTGTCCGCGCTCGGAATAAAATAGATTGATATCCAGATCGTGCGACAAATCCGAAAACAGCCGGACGCTTTCGGCATAGAACTTCACGCCTTCTTCCGTCAGATAGTTCGATCGGACGATAGCCGTATTGCGCCCCGTATTGCCGCCGCCAATGTAGCCTTTGTCGACGACCGCAATATCGGTCAGGCCATAGTCGCGGGCCAGATAGTACGCCACGCCCAGGCCGTGTCCGCCAGCGCCGATAATGACCGCTTCGTATTTGTCTTTGAGCCGCGGCGGAGTACGAAACATCCGCGGCTCGGAGTATTTTCGGCTGAGGCCGAACTGCAGCAGCTTCAGGGGCATTGCGGGTTCGATGGAATTCCGTCGATGGCGGGTTTGTGCGCAGCCAGGTTGATAGCAAACACCGTTCCTGAGTTCTTCCAGCAGTAGATTTCGGCCAGCAAGACGTCAATTAGTAATTGCAGCGAAAGGATTTAGGTATCGGAGTACGCGCGGATTCAAACGAGTAAAGTAAGCCGTGGAAAACGAACATCTGTTCGAATATACTGACAGGTGTTGTTTAGATTTCTTGCCAACCCGATTTCACCATGCGCGTCTTACATTACAACGACGAAGAAAGAGAACTTCACCTCTTTCTGGCCGCCCGACAACATGTGAACACGATTCTGCCAGCCGAGGCCGATCCGTTCGTGGTTGCGGCGGCGGAGCCGTTCGATGCGGCGTTCATTGGCCTGCACCCTCACGGGCTCGAACTGATTCGGACGCTCAAGCGAACCAATTCCGATTGCCTCGTCACGATCATCACTTCTGACAACAAGACCCGCATGGCGGTCGAAGCCATGAAGTGCGGAGCGTTCGATTATTTGCTCAGTCCTCTCGATTTTACGGAAGTGGAACGGAGCTACATTCTCCTGGAGCGCGAGCAGCGGATGCTGGCCGAACGACGTCAGTTGCAGGCTCAGTTGAACGCGGTCACGGGAGCGTCTCGGTTGGTGGGCGCTTCAGACCCCATGCGGCAATTGAGGCAGTTGATTGGGCGCGCGGCGCGCACTGCCGCACCAGTGCTCGTGATCGGCGAAACCGGCACCGGCAAAGAGCTTGTCGCGCAATTACTGCACGAGCAAAGCGCCCGCCGCAATGGCCGGTTTGTCAGCATCAACTGCAACGCCATACCACCGACACTGATGGAAAGCGAACTATTCGGCCACCGCAAAGGTTCGTTCACGGGAGCCGACGCCGACCGCGAAGGCTTGCTGGTGCAGGCCGACGGCGGCACATGCTTTCTCGACGAAATCCAAGACTTCGATTTGGCCATGCAAGGAAAGTTGTTGCGTGTGCTGCAGCATGGCGAAATCTTGCCGGTTGGCGAGCGACTAGTGCGAACGCTGGATGTGCGATTTGTCGCAGCGACCAATGCGGACCTTGGCGAACTCGTTCGGCTGCGAAAATTTCGCGAGGATTTGTTCTACCGGCTGAATGTCGTGCCGATCGTTCTTCCGCCGTTGCGCGACCGGCTTGAAGATCTTTCGATGCTCGCACGACATTTCATCGATCGGTATTGCCAGCGCGAAGGACGCGAGCCGCTGAAAGTCGCTCCCGAGGTTTGGCGAAGGCTGAATGCGCACGATTGGCCGGGAAATGTTCGCGAGCTGGAAAACCTTTGCCAACGGGCTGTCGCACTGACCGACGGCGACACCTTCGACGTCGATGTACTTGCCCATTCGAGCCATTTCTCACCATCGGCGACTGAAAAACCGCAGCCTGCCGCAACGGCTTGCGTCGATCCGCCTGCCGCGAGCGCGGTTGGCTTGCGAGACGCACGCGATCGTACGACGCGCCTCGTGCTTGAACAGGCGCTCGTCGATCACTTCGGCAATATTTCGCGGGCGGCCAATGCGCTGGGAATCAGCCGCACGACGTTCTACGAGAAAGCCAGGAAGCTCGGCGTGGCACTTCCCCGCGAGCGATTGCGCTTGCGGTGAATCGCATTGACCGACCCCATGCTACTTGCATGTGGCCGGCCCACAGACAGAGCGGCAGGGCGGCGCGGCATCGTTATCCTGTCAATTCGAACCTGGGGAGAGCTTGTTAAGAAACTGGGGCAGCCAGCCGCTTCAAGAGGAACGCGGCATAGGTATAGGTCAACCGATGTTGACCGGCGTTTCAAGACCGAGAGTGTCGGAGCGGCCCGCCGCGGCAATTACTCCTCGGAGTTTGCCTCTTGCGGCTCCTCGCCCTGAATGGATTGGTATTCAAAATGCTTTTGCAAGTCCTCATACCAGCCAAGCGCATCGGCGCGGTGGTCTCTCGCGCCGACGAAGGCATAAGTCTGCAAGATCATCGGGCTGGACATGGCGGTCATGAAGCCGGTTTCCAATTCGTCCATGGACGGTTCAAGCTTTTCGACTTGGACAACGTAATAGGTGCTCTGCGTTTCATTCGGTGCAACTCCCGCTCCTTGCGGATCGAGCGAAAAGACCATTCGCATGAATTCCGATCCTGGATCCTCGACGCCATTCACTTTGGAAATGACAGGAATTTGGCCTAAATTCCGATCGAGCCAGCTAAACGGCCCCGCCGTGGCGACTTCTCGTCCAGCCAGTACGTCGCGCAGCGGTTGATTGGCTTTGCGCACTTGCTCGGCAATTTCCTCGGCCTTTTTCTTGGCTGGCTTGCGCGCTTCGATCATTTTCCAAGCCTTAACCACTTCCGCTCGAATGTCCGCCAAGGGGGGGACGCGTGCCTGCTCGTCGGCGACTTTCCACCATAAGTACAGATTGCGATCGATGTCCATCGTCTCCTTCGGCTCGAAGGTCGGCACTGGGTGGGTGCCAAAGGCCACTTCGCCGAACGACGGCGCATTGTAGGCGCCGAAAGTGTGCGATTTGCCAAGATCGGTGCCGTTGAGCGCTTGCCAAAAAGAGATCAAATCGGTTTCCTTGGCTTCCAGGCGATATTCTTTGGCGAGTGCCGCGAAATCGAGCGCTGTAGGCTTTTCGCCGCCCAGAGCACGAGCACGCGCCGAATCGGAGCGATATTTGTTCATCTGCTCGGCGAGCGCCGCGAATGCTTTCTGGATGCGCTCATCCACTTTCTGCTCGGCAATTCGCTTGCGGATGTCGTCGGCGACTTTTTCGAGCGGTTCGTATTCGACGGGTGGAATTGCCGCGGTGTCAGGAATTTTTGTATCTGGAGATTGAGTGTCGGGAGTCTTACTTTCGGCTGCCTTTGGATCGTGTGAATTGGCGTCTGCGGGTTTGGCCTCCGCGGGTTTCGAGTCGGATGAGTTGGTTTCTTCGGCTGTGCCTTCTGAAGACTTGTCGTTGGGCGCTATCGTTTCCGACGCTTTGGTCTCTTGAGCCAATAGAAGTTCATCGGCTAGGACAAGCTGTTCGCCATCGAGCGTGAAACTTTGCCGGAGCGAACTGGATTTAGTGTCCGCCGGTGCTTTGCTATTCTGTTCCGAATCGCTTGAGGATTTCGTTTCCGCTGGAGAAGAATCCGCTTTCTTCGCATCCGGCTGTTTTGCGTCGGGAGCCGCCGGCTCTGGATTTTTTTCCGCTGCAGGCGCGGATTTTTGCTCTTCGCCGGCATGCTGCTCCGGGCGGCCCACTTCACCGGCGGCAGGGGCGTTTGAGTCGCTTGCCGATGGAGTAGCCGAGGTCGCATTCTTGTCCGGCTGCTCTCCTAGCGGTGGTAAATCTGGCAATTGTTTCTTGCGGAAGTCGCGGTCTTTGTTGGTCTCGTAGTAGTCTTTAATTTCCTGCTCGGCTATTTTGGGCTTTTCTTCCGCGACCAACTGATCGAAATTGGCCTTAAAGTATTGAAACTTGGCTCGATATGGCAATTTGAAAGCAGGTTCTCCGGTGCGCGGGTCTGGTTCTTTATCCTTATGCTGTTCGTAGAACTGCTGCAGAACGGACTCAGTCGGATCCGGAATTTCCGACAAAAAATCGGCGACGACGACCGGATAGATTTCGGCCGTCGCTTTGCGGTTCACTTGACAATAATATCGCCAGCGCTCTGCCGGAGTATCTCCCGCGAAAATGGGGCCGTACATCGTTTGCCGATTCAACGGTCCCATGAATGCCTGGCCTGCGTATACCGCTTCCAGCCCCCATCGCAACGTATCGAACAGAACCGTCTGGTCGAGCCGACCATTCCCGTAGGGAATGCTATGAACGATTTGCGCAATTTCAGGATCGGATAGCTTGCCGCGCGTCCAATTGCGCAAAAATGCATTGATCGCATCGTCGCTCACCGTCAAGCCCACCTGCTCTGCTCGTTTGGCCAGCAGCATCGCGTATTCGATGTCTCCCTGCCTTCGCGCTGGAAAAAGGCTGGCGATTCTGTTGCCAGCTTCCTGTGCTGGCATTCCCGACTTGATGGCGGCTTCAATCAGGAATTGATTTGCCGAAAAGCGGGACATTTGCGCGGATTGAAGTTCCCGCTTGGTGACGGTTCCATATTTCCATTTGAAAGCGTCCGGATTCTTCGGCCCGTTGCTTTCGCCGCCGAATTTCGTCCATGGGCCGACAAACACGAACCCAAACATCGCCAAAATCGTGATGAGGGCCATCATCAACTTTTGATTCTTACGAAATGCCTTGAATGGACTAGCCATATATTTTTACGTTTCCGCGGGATTTCGATCCGGCGGCTTGATGCCGGAAGTCTTGAACTTAAAAGGAGATAAATGCTGCCTCAAACAAATCCGACTTGACAGAGACTACCCTCAGGTTGTATGCGAATGGGGCTATGGAGCGGCTGTTGTCGCCGGCCGATTGACGCAAGCACTGAAATTCTTGGCAGGAAACCTGTTTCGTTGCGATCCTGTCAAACCGAAAAATTTGTGCGACCAACATTGGACAGGCCGATTGTAGCGCCACGCGACGTAAATGCAATGCCAGTCAAGGCAAACGGCGATGTACGACCTGAAAAACCGATACCATCGACACGATCGCGCCCCGCAATTTGCAGTAAGCCAAAATACGAAAGGCGGCATACAATCGGCTGTCACATCAGGCATATTGTATAAGTTCCCAACGAGTCCACTGAGAATCTACGGGTCAGCTTGATTGCCGATCTAGTCAGGTTGGGTGCATTCGGCATTCAACCCAAACGCGCCACATTACCAGAGTTACCAGCAATTTTTCATGGCGAAGAAAACCACTACCAAGAAAAGCGGAAAAAGCCTTGTGATCGTCGAATCGCCAGCCAAAGCGCGGACGATCGGCAAGTATCTCGGCGGCAATTTTACTGTCGAGGCCAGTATCGGCCACATTCGAGATTTACCGCAAGGGGCCAAGGAGATTCCCGCCGAATTTCGCAGCCAGCCGTGGTCGCGACTGGGTGTCAACGTGGAAGGCGACTTTGATCCGTTGTATATCATTCCGCCGGGCAAGACGGCCCAAGTCAAGAAGCTGCGAGGATTGGTAAAAGAGGCAAAAGAGCTGTATCTGGCGACCGACGAGGATCGCGAAGGAGAAGCGATTAGTTGGCATTTGAACGAGGTGCTTCAACCCAAGGTTCCCGTCCGCCGTCTGGTATTTCACGAGATCACCAAAGAAGCGATCACCGAGGCCCTCGAAAATCCGCGCGACATTGACAGTGCCTTGGTGCGCGCACAAGAAACGCGCCGCATCGTTGATCGGCTGTACGGTTATGAAGTGTCACCGTTGCTGTGGCGCAAGGTTCGCCCCAAGCTTTCGGCCGGACGAGTACAAAGCGTCGCCGTGCGACTAATTGTCGAACGTGAGCGGCAGCGGATGGCCTTTCACTCGGCGACTTATTGGGATTTGCTGGCGACGTTTGCCAACAGCGGACGGCAGCAATTCGAAGCGACGATGATTGCCGTCGATGGTCGGAAAATTCCCGCCGGTAAAGATTTCGATTCGGCGACCGGCAAGCTGAAAGACAACTCGCTGTTGCTGCTCGATGAAGCCGCCGCAAACCAGTTGGTCGAGCGGTTGCGCAAGGTCGAATTTCGCGTGATGTCGCTGGAAGTGAAGCCATATTCTTCGCGTCCCTATCCACCGTTCACTACCAGCACACTGCAACAGGAAGCCAACCGCAAGCTTGGCTTCACGGCCCGACGAACGATGCAAGCGGCACAAAGTTTGTACGAGAACGGGCATATTACCTACATGCGCACCGATTCGACGAATCTGGCGAAGGTGGCGATCGACGCGGCCCGTGATTTGGTTTCGTCGCAGTACGGCAAAGAATATCTGCCCGATTCACCACGAGTGTATTCGACGAAAGTAAAGAACGCCCAGGAAGCCCACGAAGCGATTCGTCCTGCGGGACATCCGTTCGATCTGCCCGAGAAGCTTCGTGGCGCGCTGGGGACCGACGAATTCCGATTGTACGACTTGATTTGGAAGCGCACCGTGGCCAGCCAGATGGCCGACTGCCGCGGCAAGCGAATTACGGTGACGATTGCCGGCGATGGAGCCGAGTTCACGGCGGTGGGCAAAACGATCGAATTTGCCGGTTATTTGCGAGCCTATGTCGAAGGCTCGGACGATCCGCAAGCGGAGCTTGCCGACCGAGAAGCGATTTTGCCCACGATGGCGCAGGGCGAGAAAGTGAGCCTCGCCGGTCCAGGATTGCAGCCGAAGAGTCACACAACGCAGCCGCCGGCTCGCTTTAGCGAAGCAGCGCTGACCAAGGCGCTCGAAGAACTTGGCATCGGCCGGCCCAGCACGTATGCATCGATCATTGACACCATCCAGGCCCGCGATTACGTATTCAAGAAGAGCAATGCCCTCGTGCCGACATGGACCGCGTTTGCCGTGACACAGCTTTTGGAAAAGCATCTCGAAGAACTCGTCGATTATGGATTCACCGCTCAGATGGAAGACGATCTCGACGCCATCAGTCGCGGCGAGCGCGCCCATTTGGACTACCTCAAGCGGTTTTACTTCGGCAACGGCCAGCCAGGGCTGAAGCAACATTTGGAAACGAAAACCGGCGAAATTGATGCGCGCGATGTCAGCCGCATCAAAATCGCCGAACCGGTGGGCGAAGCACCGATCTTTGTCCGCGTTGGCCGCTACGGGCCGTTTATCGAGCAAGGCGAACAGCGGGCTTCGATTCCCGATGGCATGGCCCCCGAAGAAGTTACTTTGGAGAAGTGCCGTGAATTGTTCGCTCAAGCGACGCAAGGCGAAGAGCCGCTGGGCATCTGTCTTGACACGGGCAAACCGGTCTATTTGAAAGTCGGTCGGTTTGGGCCTTACGTTCAGCGGGGCTCTCCGGACGACGAAGAGAAGCCGCAAAATGCTTCGCTCTTGAAAGGAATGAATCCGGAACAGGTCGATTTGGCGACCGCGTTGAAACTACTGTCGCTGCCGCGTGAGTTGGGCAATCATCCTGAAATGCTGCAGCCGGTGGTCGTGTTCAACGGGCGATTTGGCCCCTACATCAAATGCGGCGACGAGACACGATCGCTGCCGGCGGGCGTTTCTCCCCTAGAGGTTACGATGCACGAGGCCATCGAACTGCTCAAGCAACCGAAAGCGGCGCGGCGAGGCTTCGGCGCTAAACGCGAACCTCTGAAAGTGTTCGCGGAATCTCCCGTCACGAAAAATCAAGTCCAACTGCTCGACGGCCGCTACGGCATGTACGTGACCGACGGCACGACGAACGCCACAGTGCCAAAAAATACGCCTCCCGAAGAAGTGACCTTTGAGATGGCAGTCAAACTGCTGGCCGACCGAGCCGCCGCAGGGCCGTCGAAAAAGCCTGCCCGCCGCGGAGCGAGAAAAAAAGCGACGGCCAAGTCTTGATGGTTCATTGAACGGCTTGGATGAAAAGCTGTCCGAAAGTCCTGGGCTATCGCAATCCCAACTCATACTCTATCGACTCTGTCGACCGCCCAGCCAACAGCATGGATGCTAGTTTTTATTGTCAATCACCATTTCAGATTGAAATGGCGTCTTGGTAATTTGGGTTTATTGGGTAAAATCTACCGACGGTAATGCTGGGATTTCTTGCGGTCGATCGATCTTGGTCGAATCCCGCCTGTTCGGTATCCTTCCACCCGATTTTGTCTCAATTTCGCGCCAGCATGCCTGCGGCCACAGATAGCTTGCGACATGGTGCGTTTACGGAGTCGAAGTGAAACATCGTCGAGTCGTTATTACCGGAGTTGGATGCGTCACGCCGCTTGGCTCAAGCGTGCGCGAAGTTTGGGGCCGTCTGACTGATGGCCGTTCCGGTGTCGGCCGCCTCACGCTGTTCGACGCCAGCCGCTTTCCTGTGCAAATTGCCGCGGAAGTGAAAGACTGGAGCATCGCAGAGGTCGGCGAAGATCCTGCCCGCTGGCAGCATCACCCGAGGCAAACGCTCTTTGCCGTTGCTTCGGGCATAAGGGCTGTTCACGATGCTGGCCTGAACGACGGTGGCACTGCGAAGTTCGACCCGCTCCGCTTCGGAGTTTATCTTGGCTGCGGCGAAACGTATCAAGATTGGAATCAATTCGCCCAAATGATGGCCGGCTCGATCGAGGGCGAGGAATTCAGGCCGGAAAAATTCACCGAGCAAGCCGTTCGTTTGTGGCAACCTCAAGACGAAGCGGAATTGGAATTAAATATGCCGGCGGCACACCTGGCCGCGAGATTCAATGCCCAAGGCCCGAATGCCAATTGTATTGCCGCTTGTGCTTCAAGCACCACGGCGATCGGGGAATCGGCCGCAATGATTCGCTGCGGCGAAGTCGATATCATGCTGGCCGGCGGAGCCCACAGCATGATTCACCCGTTCGGCATCAGCGGCTTTCATCGGCTCAGCGCGCTGTCGCAACGAAACAACGATCCGGCTCACGCCGTCCGCCCGTTCGACCGCGACCGCGACGGCTTTGTCGTGGGCGAAGGAGCCGCGATGGTCGTGCTCGAATCGCTCGAACATGCCCAACGTCGCGGGGCGGAAATTCTCGCCGAACTCACCGGCTACGGCAGCGCACAAGACGCCTACCGCGTTACCGACGCTCACCCTGAGGGCCGCGGCGCTGCCAGTTGCATGGCGCTGGCGCTTAAGGACGCAGCGCTAAATCCAGAGCAGATTAGTTATGTGAACGCCCACGGTACAGGCACGGTGCTTAACGACAAGATTGAAACGTTGGCGATCAAGCGTGTGTTTGGCGACGACGCGTACCACGTCCCCGTTTCCAGCACCAAGAGCATGCTCGGGCATTTCACCACGGCCGGCGGGGCGATCGAACTGGTGGTCGGCGTCATGGCAATTCGCACCGGCGTTTTGCCGCCGACGATCAACTATGAGACCGCGGACCCTGAATGCGATCTCGATTACATTCCCAATGTGGCGCGCGAACGTTCCTGTCGACACGTTCTCAGCAACAGCTTTGGCTTCGGCGGCCAAAACGCCGCCCTGGTTGTATCGCGTTTCGACGAGCATCGCCGTGGCATGGTTGCCAAGCGTGCGGCGTAAGAGCAATAAACCAGAAATACATGGCGATTGTGACAGGTTGTGAGATCAAGCGACTAGCGCCACAACCTCCAAGTCTTGACGCAAGACGTCAACCGATTGGTGAATCTGGCTGAAAATGTGGTAGTGGTAGCCGACGGCTGCCGGTGCGGACCCTGTGAAATCATGGCTGAGGTCCGCCGCACCTCTATCGATCGATCCGACAACTGGAGTCGCTGGCTGGCTGATCGCTACGTTTTCGGCAATTGGTATTGTGGAATTTTCAGCAATTCGCCGTTCTTGAGTGCCGACTGGTGGGCAACGATGCCGGCGACGGACATGCTCAGTGCTTCGCCGATTCCCACCAGCGGTTGCCGGTCCTCAAGAATTGCCGTAACGAACTCATGCATCAGATTCCCATGCGAACCTTCGTGATGGCCCAACGGCACTTTTGGCGGTATGGGAGGGCGCTCAAGATTCGGCAGCTCTTTCAGCTCACCGACGTAGTTGCCATTCCACATCGATCCGCGTTCACCGCGAACCCGCCCTGTTTCACAACCAGGCTCGTTGCTGTCCCAGCTTACGGCCATCCGCGACATGCCTCCCTCGCTGGTTCGCAATAACGCAATTTCGGTGGCAAACGAATTCTTATATTGATTGTTCTCGGGCCGAAACTCGCGCAAGATGCTCGGCGTGGCGAAACAGGAGACTTCTGTGAAACTGCCGCCTGTAACGCAGACGTAATAGGCGGCCGAATGTGTAGGATACCATTGCGGTGGAATTCCAATTCTCCAATTGCGATACGAGGGGATTGGCTCGCGAAAATAGTGAAAGTACTCCCCCTCGGAATACAGGATCTTACCAAAGCCGCCGGCCTGATAGATCTGCCGCATGGCGTAGCATGCCGGATGGTAGGCGCTGGTCTCGAACATCATATATTTCAATCCGCTTGACTTCACCGCATCGAACAGCCGATCCGCGTCCTCCAACGATCCGTAGGCGGCCGGCACAGCAGTTGCAACATGCTTGCCGTGTTTGAGAACGTCGATGCAATGCCGCGCATGGCTCGGCGCATCGGTCGCGACAAACACCGCCTCGATCAAGGGATCTTTGACTAATTCTTCCAAGGACTCATACTTCTTTTCGCAATGGCATGCTTTCGACAGTGAAGCGCATCGATCGGGAAATAGGTCGCTCACTGCAACAATCTCTACGTTGGGATGGTCTTGAAAACCAAATGCCGAGCCAAATTGGCAGACACCGGAGCCGACAATGCCGACGCGGATCTTTCGATCCGAGACCGGCTTCCAGGCACCTTGGGGACGTTTCGATGAAGTTACGCCTTGTTCGCCGAAAATCTTCGGATCTGGTTCTGCCGCTCCCGCGACTTGGTGCAGCCCACTTGCTGCCGCAAGGCCTAACGAACACGCGCCTACATTCCCCAAAAACCGGCGGCGGTTAACTGAATCGTTCGACATTATGTTGCTCCTTTGCAATTTACCCCAGGTTGTAAATATGTTCCAAACACATCAAGCTTTACGGATAGGTGATGTATAAGTACAGCACCATCGCCGTGACCACGGCCCACCAAATTACTGGGTTTCGCAGGCCCCTCGCTTGCGACCTCTCTTCCGGTCGCAAACGCACACTGTCCTTGCTCCAGATCAAGCCCGCCAGTTCCGGATCGGACTTGGGCTTCGTCCATAAACTGATGGCCACACAACTGGCCATGCAGACCCAAAAAACAATTCCAGTCCGGTTGAAAAACGGCAATTGTGGTACGAGTAATTCAAGCGCGACGGAAAGTGGAATCGTCAGCAAGCCCGCGGTAATCGCTCCAGCGTGAGTTGTGCGCTTCCACAAGATTCCTAACAAGAACATCGCGGCAATTCCCGGAGTAAAGTATCCGTACGCGTTGAGGAGATAGAGGAAAACCGGTTTGTCGCCGTGGCGGGCGAGTGCACTAGCGCCGATAATGCCGACAACAACGGCAAATGCGCCCACAATCCGACCGAATCGGACGGCCTGTGCTTCGCTGGCGCCTCGGTGAAGGTACGGTAGGTAAATGTCAATCGTCGCGATTGTCGTACACGAGTTCACTGCGCCGGAGACATGCGACATCACGGCTGCAATCAGGGCCGCCATGACAAGTCCAACAAATCCAGGCGCCAACAGATCTTTGACGAGCGTGGGGAACACCAGATCCGGGCGGTCCAAGCCGGGGTACAGCTTGGGTGCAATCAACCCTGGAATCAAGATAATCAGCGGCATCAAGAACTTTAGTACTACAACTCTAAGTATTCTGCCATCCGCATCGCGTCAGGTGTTCGAGGGTGATGCCGAGGGCCTGTAGTTTTCGCAGTGTTCGTTTGCGGTGGCTCTTGCGCGCGGCGGCTTTTCGCGCTTGCGTGTCGTTGATG